>DMHA01000170.1:0-12665 GCA_003449615.1 Flavobacterium sp. | reverse complement strand
TCTTTAGATTCTTTAGATTTTTTTACCTCCAAATCGATTGACGCAAAATTTCATCTATTGAATTGTTTTGTACGAAAAAAATGATTCTAATTAAATGATAAGTTGCCAAAAAAATAGCAAAACTATAAGCCAGTTTTTTATTGAAAAGTAGTGCAGTAAAATATTCTTTTTTGGTAAGTAATTCCGCCGAAAGTACTGCAATTGTTGCTATACAAAACGAAATCACAAATGGGCCAAGAAGGTGATAATACAAACTTTTTTGAACATCGCCTTCATACAAATAGACCATCGATTTTGTGATGCCGCATCCCGGACAAGGAAAACCGCTCAGCATCTTCAAGGGACACAAAGACTGATCGGTTTCGAGATGATTTCCTTGATTGAAAAACAGTAAAAAAAACGGAACCATCAGCGTGATTGTTGCGCCGATGATTCCGAAGATTTGAATTTGAATTTTAGAATTTAAAACCAACCCTTTTTGTTTGCTTGATAGGTTTGATAGAATTCTTCATCTGTTTTAACAAGGTAAATTATGCCTTCAATAAAGCTAATAATTCCAGCCACTCCGCAAGTACATATCCCAATTATTAATTGAATAATTCCTTCCTTTGTATATCCTAAAATAAATTTATGAACACCGAGTGTTCCTAATACTAAAGCAAAAATTCCAGCGAGAATTCTTTTATTTTCTTCTCTAGGTTTTAAAGGTTCGTTCCAATGTTCTGTTTTTGTAGTTTCCATAAATGTTTTGTTTATTGGTTTTGGTAAAAATATAATAATTTAGTAAACTTTGAAAAAAAATTGTTCCAAATTTCTGATTTTTAACATATTGCTATTTTAGGTATATTTTTTTTATTTTATCTGCAATAACCTGTGCCAATCGTTTGTGACTTTCAAAAGTCCAGCCAGCGATGTGTGGCGTGATAATCACATTTTTTGCTTTCAATAAATACCGAAAAGCTACTGGAGTTTCTTTGTGTGTAAAAAGGGTTTCAAAAGACAACTTTTCATATTCCAAAACATCTAAACCAGCTCCGAGAATTTTTCCCGATTTCATCGCTTCGACCAAATGGGCTGTAACGATATTTTTGCCTCTCGAAGTGTTGATAATCCAAAACGATTTGGCGAAAGCCTTGATAAAATTAGCATCAATCATCTTGTCGGTTTCGGGTGTCCAAGGAATGTGCAGACTCAAAACATCGGTTTTTTGTTGTAATTCTTGGAGCGAAACTTGTCTGGCATTCTCATCGCCCACATTTTCCAGAATGTCGTAACACAAGACTTCTACTTCAAAACCTCGCAACTTTTTGGCAAAAGATTTTCCCATATTTCCGTAACCAATGATGCCCACAGTTTTGCCGTCGAGTTCGTGACCACGATTTTTTTCACGATTCCATTTGCCTGATTTTATTTCGTTATTGGCTTGATTCAAATTGTTGAAAAGTGACAAAATCATACCTAAAGTATGCTCGGCAACGGCGTTTCTATTGCCTTCGGGTGCAGCAATGAGTTGAATGTTTTTCGATAAAGCATACTCGCAATCAATGCTTTCTAAACCCGCACCTACTCGGGCTATGAATTGCAAATTCGTTGCTTTGTCCAAAAAAGCTTTGTCAATATTGAAACGGCTGCGAATAACGATGCCTTGATAATTTTGGATTTTTGCTTCGATTTCCGCTTTGGAAGAAGTAAAATCTTGGTGGTTGGTAAATCCAGCTTGCTGCAATTGTTCCATCAATAATGGATGATTGCTATCGATATGAAGGATTTTGATGTCCATAAAAAGTGGTTCTAATTGATTTACCAAATTAACAAAAAAAAAGCGATGTATCGTTTTGTTAAAAAAATTTATAGTTTTCATTCTAATTTAGAACAGGACTTTTCGTAACTCCAATATTTTGAAAACAAAAAATGAATTGATTTTCAAATATTTATGAATCGTTTTTAGTGCTAAACAACTATTTACTGTTCTATATATCAGATTTTTAGTTCGTTGTTTTCTAACTTATTCTCACCGAAAAGTTATATTTTTTAATAATCTGTTAGCAAAAAATATTTTATTAACGTTTCGTTAATGTTTAAATGAATTAAATGTTAGATTTTTGCCAAAAATTACTAAACTAAATTAAAATGAAAACAATCAAAAATTGGTTACTTTCTGGTTTACTTTTTATGGTATTCTCGACTGTATTTTCGCAAGGAAAAATCACAGGAACAATCACTGATGGTCAAAACGCATTGCCTGGAACAAATGTTGCTATTAAAGGAACAAAAACTGGAGCATCGACAGATTTTGAAGGAAAATTTACAATTAATTCAACTACTAATTCAGGAGAATTAGTGATTTCTTTTATTGGTTTTGATGTTAAAACAATAAAATTTAACGTTGCAAATGGTGGAACAACAGATTTAGGAACAATAGTTTTGACTGCAACTTCTAACGAATTAAGCGAAGTTGTTGTAAGATCTGGTGTTGTAGATCTTGCAAAAGACAGAAAAACGCCTGTAGCCGTTTCTACTATAAGAGCTGCAGAAATTCAAGAAAAATTAGGAACTCAGGAATTTCCTGAAATTTTAGCCAATACACCTTCTGTGTATGTTACTAAAGCAGGTGGAGGTTTTGGAGATGCCAGAATAAACATTCGTGGTTTCGATCAGAGAAACGTGGCTGTTATGATTAATGGTGTTCCTGTGAATGATATGGAAAACGGAGCAGTTTACTGGAGTAACTGGGCTGGTTTATCAGATGTTACTTCTGCAATGCAAGTGCAAAGAGGTTTAGGATCTTCTAAATTGGCTATTTCTTCTGTAGGAGGAACAATAAATGTTATGACAAGAGCTTCTGATATGAAAGAGGGCGGTTCATTTATGTCAGGTTTTGGTAATGCTAATTATTTGAAAGTACTAGGGTCTTATAATACAGGACTTATGAAAAATGGTCTTTCAGCTTCTGTTTTATTAAGCTCTACAACAGGTGATGGATATGTTGACGGAACTAAATTTGAAGGAAAAAATTATTTCATCGCCTTTGGATACAAACCAAATGACAAACATGATTTTCAATTTACTTTCACTGGTGCACCACAATGGCATCACCAAAGAAGTTTTGCTAACAAACTTAATGATTATATAAAATACGGATCTAACGGAGAACCTAATACTAAATACAACTCTGATTGGGGATATAAAAATGGAGAAGAGTATTCTTGGGCAAGAAATTATTATCATAAACCAGTAATGTCTATAAACTGGGATTATAAAATCAATGATAAAATGAAGTTAAGTACTGTTCTTTACGGCTCTTGGGGTCGTGGTGGAGGAACAGGAAACATTGGAAAAAGTCCTTTCTCTTACAAAACTGCTGACGGATTAGTTCCTTTTGATGATTTTGTCGCATTTAACAGAGGAACCTATACTTTCGCTACAGGTCAAAGTACAACAAACATTGGAACTCCATTAGCCCCAAGTACAGCTACTGGTCACGTAGGAGAATATGTAACCAATAGATCAACAGGATTTACTAGAAGAGCTTCCGTAAACTCTCATGACTGGTATGGTGCAGTAGTAAACTTCAATACACAATTGACTAAAAATTTAATTTTAGATTTTGGTGTAGATGCTAGAACTTATGTAGGATACCACTTTAGAAATGTGAATGATAGATTGGGTGCAGATGTTTATTATGATAATACTAATGAAAACTTTAAGCCTGCAGGAAGATATTTATACGAAACCTATTCAGCATCACCAAGTTTAAATCCTTGGAAAGATGTTAAAGATATGGAGAAAATCGAATACAACAACAATGGTTATGTAAGATGGTATGGTGCCTTTACTCAATTGGAATATTCAAATGAAAATCTTTCCGCTTTTTTCCAAGGTGCAGTTTCACAACAAGGATTTCAAAGAGAGGATACTTTCTTATATTTGACTACTAATCCTCTTTATAAAACCGATTTCGAAAACATTCTTGGTGGTAACGTAAAAGGTGGTGTAAACTACAATATCAATGATCAACAAAATGTGTTTGTAAATTCAGGATACTATTCAAAACAACCACTTTTTAACGCTGTTTATCCAAATAATAAATCAATTGTAGGAGAAAATTTAACCAACGAAAAAATATTAGGTGTAGAAGCTGGTTATGGTTTCCGTTCTAAATTTTTTAATGCTAAATTGAACTTATATTACACTTCTTGGAAAGACAGATACCAAAGATCACCTGATAATGCTGCTGATAACGTAGGTGGATATTATGATTTCTCAGGAATTACCGAAATTCACTCAGGAGTTGAACTAGAAATGAATTCACGTCCAATGCCAAAATTGAGTTTGAATGCAATGCTTTCTATCGGAAACTGGGATTATGATGGAAACAGTACAAGTAACAGATATGATGCTAATAATGACCCTATAGGTGGAGGAATTCCAAAAACTTTATTCTTAGACGGAGTAAAAGTGGGTGATGCTGCACAAACAACTGCTAGCTTCGGAGCTTCTTATGAAGCACTTACAAGATTTTTTCTGGATGCAAATTATAGATTTCAAGACAACTTATATGCTTCAATAGACCCATCTAAATTTGGTTCTGCTACCAATAAAGGAACTCTTGAATTACCTTCTTATGGTTTGATGGATGCTGGTTTCTCATACAAAATGCTTGTAGGTAAAAACAAGAGTAATTCATTGAATTTCAGGTTAAATGTAAACAACGTTCTTGATCAGGTTTATATTTCTGATGGTAGATCAAATCAGTTTACAGCTACAGAAACTGAATTTACGAATGGAACAGGTGATGGATTGATAAATCCAACAGGAAGCGCGACCGCAGCTACCAACAAATTAAAAGGTACTGGAGCAGGACAATATGCTACTTATCAAGATTATCAAAACAAAGGAATATATGAAGGTATAGATAAGAGAAATCAAGTATTCTTCGGTTTTGGAAGAACTTGGAACTTTAGTTTGCGTTACAATTTCTAATCTAAATTAAAATAATTTCAAAAAAGGCATCGCTAACAAGTTGATGCCTTTTTTTTATCCTTTTTTTATTTATATTTGTTCAAACAAAATAACATTCTATGTACGAAATCATTCAAAAATTACATTCTTGGTGGGCTTATCTGGCCTTTTTATTATTGGTCATTGCAGTTGTCAATGCCTTAATTGGACTATTTTCTAAAAAAGAATTTACCGCAAAAGACCGAAAAATTGCGTTTTTTGCCTTGTCTGTAATACACACCCAATTGTTAATTGGAATCATTGTTTATTTTGTTTCAGATTTAGGATTCGCTCATTTGGGAGAAATGAAAAATGCTGCCTTGAGACTAACCTCTTTGGAACATCCATTGATGAATTTAATTGGGATTACCCTGATTACCATTGGCTGGATGAAACACAAAAAACTAACTTCCAGCCAATCAAAATTCAAAACCTTTTCTATTTATTATGGTTTAGGATTGATTTGTATTTTGAGTAAAATTCCTTGGGGATCTTGGTTTAATTAATAAATAAAAGTCCTGAAAAGGACTTTTTTTACCAAAGTATGGTTTTTGTAAAATAGGTTAAAAAAGTTTATTATGCAATCGAAAAGTCAAATACACCAAAAAAGTAATTTTATCAAATGGAGTAAAAAAGCACTAACGTTTTTTGTCTTTATTGCTTTTCTTGGAATTGTAATTGCACAAACCTCGAATAAAGAAACAAACAAGAATTCAAAATTCAAGGATAGTATAGCCAAAAGCAAAAATGCAATAACCGAAAAAAAACAATCAGTTTCCGACACAATAAAAGAATTAAATCAGCAAGAAGTTATAATAGACAGTTTGTTTTTGAGTACGGGAACATTTAAACTCTTTAAAAAAAATGCACACGCTTCCTATTATGCCGATAAATTTCATGGACGGAAAACAGCAAATGGGAAAAGATATGATAAAAACAAATTAACTGCTGCTCATAAAAAACTACCGTTTGGAACTATCGTAAAAGTTACTAATGAAGCCAACGGAAAATCATTACTTGTTGAAATTAATGACAGAGGTCCTTTTGTGAGGTATAGAGAAATAGATCTTTCCAGACGTGCTTTTATGGAAATTACAGGAAATAAATCCTTTGGAAAATTGAGCGTAACGCTGGAAATTCTTCAAAAATAAATCACCATTTTTTATAAGGATTCTTGCTCAAATATGAATTATAATAGCGAACATCATTGGTCACTTCTTTGCTAAGCCAGTTGGGTTTTTCAAATGATTCTGTTTCTGATTTTAATTCAATTTCGGCCACAATCAAGCCCTCATTTTCACCATAAAATTCATCGACTTCAAAAATGTGATTCCCAATTTTTACTTCAAAACGGGTTTTGTCGATTACGCCTTTTTCGCACAATTGCAATAAGGCTGAAGCTTCATCAACAGGAATTTCTTTTTCCCATTCAAAACGCGACAAACCCGATTCGTTTGTGGCTCCTTTGATAGTCAAGAATCCTCTATTTCCTTTTATTCTAACTCGAACAGTTCTTCCTGGAACGGAGCTCAAATAACCTTGCACAATTCGATTTTGAGCAAAAGCTTCGGTCTTGAAATCCTCTGAAGTCACAAGAAATTTTCTCTCTATTTCTAACATTTTATCATTGCGAGGTACGAAGCAATCTTTTGATGATTTCCGTAATGGTTAATGTTTATAATTTTCTACGTCAAATGTATAAAAAATCCTTGGTATTTATACGTACCAACCTGAGTTCAATTATTATTGAAATTTAATCAATTATTTTTTCAATTACTTAATTTTTTAGATTCTCCTGCAAGGTCTTTTTTTTGACCTTGTAGGTATTTATATCAAGACAAACACACCAACAAGGCTTATAAACCTTGCAGGAATCCCAATCTAATTATAAATCAATCATTTAAGAATCGAACTCAGGTTACTAGTTTTTGCATAAATTTGCACAGCCATTTTAAGTTATTGTGATTTTGTCATTTCGAAGAAATAGAAATCACATAACGTGAGTAAATAATGTGATTTCTCCTTCGTCGAAATGACAAATAGATGCCAGAAACAATCCCAAATAGAAAAATCATACACATCGATATGGATGCTTTTTTTGCCTCGGTAGAGCAAATGGATAACCCTGCTTTGCGAGGAAAACCCATTGCTGTTGGCGGAGCCGAAAACCGTGGTGTCGTTGCGGCAGCAAGTTATGAAGCCAGAAAATTTGGAGTTAGAAGTGCCATTAGTGGGGTTTTAGCCAAAAAAAATTGTCCCGATTTAATTTTTGTTCGACCTCGATTTGATAGATACAAGGAAATATCCTATAAAATTCAGAAGATTTTTCATGAATACACCGATTTGGTCGAACCCTTATCGCTTGATGAAGCTTATCTTGATGTTACTGTAAATAAAAAACGAAATCCCAGTGCTACTTTATTGGCACAAGAAATTCGATTGCGCATTCTCAACGAAGTGGGTTTGACCGCTTCGGCGGGTATTTCGGTCAATAAATTTGTCGCAAAAATAGCCAGCGATTACAACAAACCCAATGGTCAAAAAACGGTCAATCCGGATGAGGTAATTCCTTTTTTGGAAGTTCTGCCCATCAGGAAATTCTATGGAGTGGGGAAAGTAACTACCGAAAAAATGTACCAATTGGGCATTTTTACAGGATTGGAATTGAAAAGCAAATCTTTAGAATTTCTAGAAAAACACTTCGGGAAATCGGGAAATTTTTATTATAATGTCGTACGAGGCATTCACAACAGTGAAGTAAAATCGGATCGAATTACAAAATCTGTGGCTGCCGAACATACTTTTGATGTGAACCTTTCTTCCGAGATTTTTATGATGGAGCAATTGGAGAACATTGGAAATTCATTGGAAAAAAGATTAAAAAAATACCATATAGCTGGAAAAACCATTACTTTGAAAATAAAATACAGTGATTTTACCCAACAAACTCGCAGCAAAACCATGCCCTATTTTATCTCGGACAAAGGATTGATTCTCGAAACTGTGAAAGAACTTTTATACCAAGATAGAATGAAGGATTCCGTAAGATTGTTGGGGATTTCGCTTAGCAATTTGAACACAGAAGAAAAAAAGACGGTTGCGGTTCAATTGAAATTTGCATTTTAGAAAGTTATACTAAATTGTATTAATTCAGAGTTATCAATACAAATTAATCCAACAACGTTTTTATATAGAATTGTTAAAAAAAATCTATTTCAAAAATATTTGGAACAAACACAAAAATATAGTAGTTTTGCAACCGCAATAATGGTCCTATAGCTCATTCGGTTAGAGCAACTGACTCATAATCAGTAGGTGCTTGGTTCGATTCCAAGTGGGACCACATTTTAAAACCGTAATTAGCTTTAAATTAAGCAATTACGGTTTTTTTATTGATTCAGATCGTCTATTTATTGGCATATAATTTAGAAACATATTTGCCAATCATGTCAAACTCAAGATTTACTTTTGTGCCAATTTCAAAGGATTTAAAATTAGTGTTTTCAAAAGTGTAAGGAATAATGGCAACGCTAAACTCGTTTTTTCTTGAGTTTACCACCGTCAAACTCACACCATTTACAGTAATCGAACCTTTTTCGATAGTAATATTACCAATTGTTTCGTCGTATTGAAAAGTATAATACCAACTTCCGTTTGTTTCCATAGCAACAATACAAGTACCAACTTGGTCAACGTGTCCTTGAACAATATGTCCATCCAATCGATCGCCTAATTTCATCGCTCTTTCCAGATTGATGTTGTCGCCAACTTTTAATTCGGATAAATTTGTTTTTTTGATGGTTTCGCCAATGGCGGTAACGGTATAAAGATTTTTGTCGATAGAAACCACCGTCATACAAATGCCGTTGTGAGCCATGCTTTGATCTATCTTGAGTTCGTTTGTGATTGAAGATTCAATGGTAATATGAACGTTGTCCTGATCTTTTTTTATTTCTTGTACTGTGCCAAGTGATTCTATTATTCCTGTAAACATTTCTTGTTTTATTTTACTAAATTTGCACTTCAAAATTAGCAATAAATAAGTGATGTCATGATAAAAAAAGCAGAAAATATAATCGTCGGAATTTCAATTGGAGATTTAAACGGTATTGGAAGCGAAGTGATTTTAAAAACATTTGAAGATTCTCGAATGTTGGAATTGTGCACACCCGTAATTTTTGCCAATGTAAAAACGCTATCCTTTGTAAAAAAAAGCTTCGAATCGTCAGCAATGTTGCACGGAATTGATAGATTGAACCAAATAGTTTTCGGGAAAATCAATGTTTTGAATGTTTGGCAAGAAGTGGTCGAAATCAACTTTGGAGTGAATGATGAAAAAGCAGGGAAATATGCAATCAAATCATTTATTGCAGCAACTAAGGCCTTGAAAGACGGCACTATAGATGTTTTGGTCACTGCACCAATAAACAAGAACAACATTCAATCAGAGGATTTTAAATTCCCAGGACATACAGATTATTTAGACCAAGAACTAGACGGCAATGCATTAATGTTGATGGTTCAAGACAATTTGAGAGTAGGATTATTGACCGATCATATTCCGTTGAACGATGTGGCATCCCATCTCACAGAGGAATTGATTATCAAAAAAATTGAAACAGTTAAGCAAGCAATTATCCAAGATTTCAGCATCAACAAGCCAAAAATTGCAGTTTTGGGATTAAATCCACATTGTGGGGATGGCGGCGTTATTGGAAAAGAAGACGATGCGGTTTTAAAACCTGCATTAAAAAAAATATTTGAAAAGGGAACATTGGTTTTTGGACCTTTTGCCGCTGATGGTTTTTTTGGAAGCAATCAATATGATAAATATGATGCAGTTATTGCAACTTATCACGATCAAGGACTAATTCCGTTCAAAACCTTGTCTTTTGGTAATGGCGTAAATTATACAGCTGGATTAAATAAAATTAGAACATCGCCCGATCATGGCACCGCCTATGACAAAGCCGGAAAAGGAATTGCAGATTTTAATTCCTTCAAAGAAGCGGTATATTTGGCAATTGATGTTTATAATTCTAGAAATCAATATGCCGAAATCAGCCAAAATCCCCTAAAGTTGAAAGAAAAACAGACAGAAACAAAAAAAGATAAATAAGATTATTAGATTTCCAATAATTTTATATCTTTGCACTCCCGAAGTTTAGGGCAAATTGTTGTTGAAATGAACAAGACTAAAGAATATTTAATTCCATATATAGGATTAAAGCTAGGGAAACATCATTTTGAATATCAAATAAGTAATGCGTTCTTTGAAATCTTTGATTATCACGAATTTAATAATTCAAATATCAAAGTAAATGTAGTTTTAGAGAAAAAAAGCACCTTATTAGAATTGGCTTTCAAACACAAAGGAACAGTAAACCTGCCTTGTGACATGACAAACGAAGAATTTGATTTGCCAATAAAAGGTAAAATGAAATTGATTGTGCGTTTTGGAGAAACGTTTAATAACGACAACGAAGAGTTGCTTATTTTGCCTCACGGAGAATTTCAAATAGATATTTCACAATATATATATGAAATGATAGTACTTTCGGTTCCTCTAAGACGAATTCATCCAGGGATAAAAGACGGAAGTTTAAACACAGAAGCCTTATCAAAACTAAAAGAATTGACCATCACAGAACTGAAAAAAGAGCATAAAAAAGAACAATCAGAAGAAAATATTGACCCACGATGGGACAAACTAAAGCAACTATTAACGGATAAATAATATAGAAAAATGGCACATCCTAAGAGAAAAGTCTCCAAAACAAGAAGAGATAAAAGAAGAACACATTACAAAGCTTCTGTAGCACAAATCGCTACTTGCCCAATCACTGGTGAAGCGCATTTATACCATAGAGCCTACTGGCATGAAGGTAAAATGTATTACAGAGGGCAAGTTGTTATAGATAAATCTGTAGCTGTTGCTTAATACATTTTTCTAAATGACAACTGAACTCTCACTATGTGAGAGTTTTTTTGTTGTTTATAATTTTCGTTAAATAAGAATTAGTAAAACAATAAGGATTAAAAAAAAAAATTGTATTTTTCGACTCCTTTAGAGTTTTTTTAAAATTATAGCATAAGGCTAGAAAAAATAGAACACAATGAATAAAATCACAGCCGCAATCACAGCTGTTGGAGCTTATGTTCCTGACTACGTGCTTACAAACAAAATTCTGGAAACATTAGTAGATACAAATGACGAGTGGATTACTTCACGAACTGGAATAAAAGAAAGAAGAATTCTTAAAGACGACACCAAAGGAACCTCTTTTCTGGCCATAAATGCAGCACTCGACCTAATAAAAAAAGCCCATATCGACCCATTAGAAATAGATTTAGTACTATTGGCAACCGCAACCGCAGATATGCCAGTGGCCTCTACTGGGGCTTATGTTGCCACAGAAATTGGAGCAACAAATGCTTTTTCTTATGACTTACAATCGGCTTGTTCTAGTTTTTTGTTTGGGATGTCAACGGCAGCAGCCTACATAGAATCAGGAAGATATAAAAAAGTATTATTAATAGGAGCCGACAAAATGTCCTCGATTGTAGATTATACCGATAGGACCACCTGTATTATTTTTGGAGACGGAGCTGGAGCAGTTTTATTTGAACCCAATTACGAAGGATTGGGACTACAAGACGAATACCTAAGAACAGATGGAGATGGAAGAGATTTTTTAAAAATGACCGCTGGTGGCTCACTTTTTCCAGCTTCGGAACATACCGTTTTAAATAATCTACACAATATTACTCAAGAAGGAAAAACAGTATTCAAATTTGCAGTAACCAATATGGCCGAAGCCTGCGTAAACATTATGGATAGAAATAACTTGACTCATGATGATATTGCTTGGTTAGTTCCTCATCAGGCAAATAAAAGAATCGTTGATGCAACTGCTAGTAGAATGAATTTAGAAGATTCAAAAGTATTAATGAACATAGAAAGATACGGAAACACCACTTCGGCAACGCTTCCGCTAGTTCTTAGTGATTTTGAACATTTATTTAAAAAAGGAGATACTATTATATTTGCCGCTTTTGGTGGAGGATTTTCTTGGGGATCTATTTATCTCAAATGGGCTTACAACAAAAATTAAAATTAAATTAAAAACAACTAATTATGGATTTAAAAGAAATTCAAAATCTAATCAAATTTGTGGCAAATTCAGGAGTTGCCGAAGTCAAATTAGAAATGGATGATGTAAAAATCACCATTAGAACTACACTCGAAGGAAATGTGTCCGAAGCCACTTATGTGCAAATGCCTACTCAACCCGCACTTCAGCCAGTTGCTGTTCCTCAACAAATTGCACCAGCTCCAACTCCAGCAGCTCCCGTAGCCGAAAATGCTAATTATATCACTATTAAATCTCCTATGATTGGAACTTTCTATAGAAAACCAGCACCAGACAAACCCTTGTTTGTTGAAGTAGGAAGTGCGGTTGCAAAAGGAGATGTACTTTGTGTTATCGAAGCTATGAAATTATTCAACGAAATAGAATCAGAAGTTTCTGGAAAAATCGTCAAGATTTTGGTGGACGATATGTCGCCAGTAGAATATGACCAACCTTTGTTTTTAGTAGATCCTTCTTAATCAATTAAAAATTACCAATTAAAAATTAAAAACTCTGTATCAGTTTCTTTTA
>DMHA01000230.1:2544-4126 GCA_003449615.1 Flavobacterium sp. | reverse complement strand
GCTTTTGGATGCCAAGCGACCAAGAATTTCCCCGGATGGTATTTGCTAAATTTCACAATACCGCTAAGTGGATAACGGGTTACGTGTACATTTATAGGCGACATAAATATAGAAACCTGAATGCGTTTTTCTTTGAAATATTCGCCTTCATACACTTCTTCAATCACTACTACTTTTCCATCTACTGGAGAAAGAATTTGGTTTTCGTTCAGGATAAACTGGCGTTTTGGATTTCTAAAAAACTGCAAAATGATAATCAACAACAACAAAGTGGTGATTTGAATGGTCATTTTGATCCAATTGGTATCAATGAATTTGTCTGAAAATAAAAGTACTAGGGCAGTAAAAACTGTACCTATTAGTATTGATTGAGCTCCTTCTTTATGAAACATAGTATAGAATTTTATAAAATAAAAATATAATTGGTGCTACAAATATAACACTATCTAGTCGATCTAGGATGCCTCCGTGACCAGGCATAATTTTTCCGCTGTCTTTTACTTCAGCAATGCGTTTGAATTTAGATTCAATTAAATCGCCAATTGTCCCAACAAAACTGACTATTATTGCTATTGAGACCCAAATCATTATCGATTTTTCGCTAAATTGTGGACTTGCTTTTATGTAATATTTTGATATTAAATATCCAGCCAATACTGAAAAAACAATTCCTCCTATGAATCCTTCAATGGTTTTTTTGGGTGAAATTTTTTCATATAATTTATTTTTTCCTATTGATTTCCCGACTATAAAGGCAAAGGTATCATTTGTCCAAACTAAAATAAATAATCCAATGATGATTTTAGGATTATAATCATTGACACCAAAAGATATTTTTGTGATGAATATAAAGGGTAAAATGATATAACCCAATAAATACAAATATTTTGAAGAGGTGCTTATTTTTTGAAATTTATCATAAAATAGAAATAGAATACATTTTATGGAAACTACCAATGAAACCACCAATAAAACGATGTCTAATTCTTGAATATTGATAGAAATCTCAAAATCAGCATTGAAAAACCGATTGAGTGTTTCTGTTGTTATTTTATTGTAATGGCTTACTAATGTGACAGTGGTGTAAAGAGAGATTCCGAAAAAAATGGGGAAAACTACATTTGTTTGAATCAAATTGCAAAATTCATAAATTGCAATAACTAAAAATAGTCCAAATAGCACAAAAAAACTTTCTGTTGAATACAGTATGGAAGTTAGTAATAATATTACATAAATAGCACCAGATATAGTTCTCTTAAGTGTTTCATTCATCTTATAAATCTTCTAAAAGCAATAAATACAGATTTTTAGCAGAGCTTCCGTATTGGGTAAAATCTTCATCAACTACTTTTTTGAAATATTTTATGGTTGTAATGTTTGTAGGATAATCTTTCTTATATTTGTTTTTTATAAAACTCAATCCATCACTTTTAGTTTCAATTATCTGACTTGTGGTGGCAATAATTACGATATTCGTAGGAAGTTCGTTTGGTTTGTGTTGCTTGATTTGTTTAGATGAAAATAGTATTGAGCCTTCATTTGCAATTAAGTTTTCGCAATTTGCCAAAAGAAACGATGGGTT
>DMHA01000230.1:0-2353 GCA_003449615.1 Flavobacterium sp. | reverse complement strand
GCTTCATTTTCGCAGTACAAAAATTTACCGCCATTTTTATTAAAATTATAGATGAATTGTTCTTCTAAAGGGGCATCATTTTCTTGGGAAAAGATGCTATTCTCTTTATCTTTTTCTTCCTCTGAAGTAGGGTTAATCGAACCAAAAAATTTTCTGAAAAGACTCATTTTTTTATATGCTACTTTATATATTATTTGAAAACGCCCAAAGATAAAAAAATCTTAATTCAAAAGGCACTTTTGAATTAAGATTTTGAAATAATATATGTTTTTGATTGCTATGAAACTATTGCGGCTAAATTGTCGTCAAAAGTTCTTTTTCCAAATATAGTTTCTAAGTCATCTTTGAATATTACTTCTTTTTCGATGAGAATATCTGCAAGCTGATTTAGTTTGTCTTTATTTTCTTCTAATATTTTGATGGCTCGTTCGTATTGACTTTCAATTAGAATCGAAATTTCCTCATCGATTGTTTTGGCAGTTTCATCTGAATAAGGTTTAGAAAAGCTATATTCACTTTGTCCAGAGGAATCATAATAGGTAACATTTCCTATTTTTTCATTCAATCCATAAATCGTTACCATGGCACGAGCTTGTTTGGTCACTTTCTCTAGATCACTCAATGCGCCAGTCGAAATTCTGTCGAAAGTGACTTTCTCGGCGGCTCTACCACCCATTGTAGCACACATTTCGTCAAGCATTTGATCTGTTCTAACGATTTGTCTTTCTTCAGGAAGGTACCAGGCTGCACCTAAACTTTGTCCACGAGGAACAATGGTCACTTTGATAAGTGGTGCCGCGTGTTCCAGCATCCAGCTTACCGTGGCGTGCCCAGCTTCGTGAATGGCGATGGCTTTCTTTTCTTCGGGAGTTATGATTTTATTTTTCTTTTCCAATCCACCAATAATTCTATCAACAGCGTCCAGAAAATCTTGTTTGTCAACTGCTTCTTTATTATTTCTTGCTGCTATCAATGCGGCTTCGTTACAAACATTGGCAATATCAGCACCCGAAAAACCTGGGGTTTGTTTGGCTAAAAAATCTGTATCCAAGTTTTCGACTTTTTTCAAAGGCTCTAAGTGGACTTTAAAAATTTCTTCTCTTTCGCGAATGTCTGGTAAATCAACAAAAATTTGTCTGTCAAAACGTCCTGCACGCATCAAAGCTTTGTCCAACACATCAGCTCTATTAGTGGCGGCTAAAACAATCACATTCGAATTGGTTCCAAAACCATCCATTTCTGTAAGTAACTGATTCAAAGTGTTTTCTCTTTCGTCATTTCCTCCTGACATGGTACTTTTTCCTCTGGCTCTGCCCACGGCATCAATTTCATCGATAAAAATAATCGCTGGAGATTTTTCTTTTGCCTGCTTAAATAAGTCACGAACTCTAGAAGCCCCAACACCAACAAACATTTCGACAAAATCAGAACCTGACAAGGAGAAAAATGGAACCTGAGCTTCGCCAGCAACGGCTTTTGCCAATAAAGTTTTTCCTGTTCCGGGAGGTCCTACAAGCAAAGCACCTTTTGGAATTTTTCCACCCAAATTGGTATATTTTTCAGGGTTTTTCAGGAATTCAACAATTTCTTGAATTTCTTCTTTGGCACCTTCTAAACCAGCAACATCTTTGAATGAAGTTTTGATGTCTGTTTTTTCGTCAAAAAGTTTGGCTTTCGATTTTCCAATATTAAAAAGCTGTCCACCGCCACCGCCCGACATTCTTCGCATAATGAAAACCCAAACACCAATGATAATAATTATTGGTAAAAGACTGATAATGATTTCACTCCAATTATTGCTTTCTTGAAAATTATAATTTTTGAGTTTGCCTTCGGCAACGGCTGTTTCTAATTTTTTTTCAAAATTTTGAACATCACCAAGACTCAATATAAAGTGAGGCCCTTTTTCGTTGGGTTGATCCAAAATATTTTTAGATGCTTTTTTATTAGCTGGATCTTTTAAAGCCTCCTTAGTTAAAAATATTTCGGCATCCTTTTTATTGTAAATGATTATTTTTTCTATACTTCTTTTTTCTAACAAAGCATTAAATTCTGGTTGCTCAAGCTTTATTGGTTCATGAAAACTAGAACCGTTTGTAAAATAATTGATTGAGAAAAAAACTAACAAAATTACTGCGTAAATCAACCAAGGACTTACTTTAAAATTATTTGAATTTGGTTCACCGCCGTTTGTGACTATTTTGTAATCTGCAACGGAAATTCAAACACTCAAGTTAATGCAATAGTCAACTCTATTCAAAAAGTAGTTTCAAAAGAATTGAAAGACAAACCTTGGCACGTCGAAGGATCTGACAATGCCGAATGGGTTTTGATGGACTATGTTAGCATTGTG
>DMHA01000169.1 GCA_003449615.1 Flavobacterium sp. | reverse complement strand
ACTAAACAGGAGGAAAATAAAAATGAATAAACCCCATTGCGAGCCGATTGAAGATGCTCAATCAATTTCTGATTTGTTCAAATGGTTACAAGAAAAGGCTGGACAGTATGAATTAAAATATTTATTAGCTCATGCTGAGGATGGTGTAATTTGGGGAGATTTTCGTGGCAAAAACTTTCAGCTAATCACATCAGGAGATGATGATGTATTTCCCCAGTTGGCTAAGTTACGTCTTTGCACGCTCCAACAATGTCGCATTTTTGGTCAAAATGCTGAGGTAATGCTTTGGAAAATTGGGCAAGACAACTGGAAAGCACGTCTGATCAAAGATGATAATAACCCAAAACGTTTAGAACCTCTTGATGAATCTCAAATCCTTTGGGGAACGCAAAAGGAAGAAGAGAAGAACGGTTTTACATTAGTTTCAGATGGTTCACAAGGTTTGAAACACGGTGTTCCTTTAATGAATATTTCCTTTAGCCAAGACAAAAATAAGCTACATCGTCCGATTCGTTTAAAAGTTCGTCATTATATTGATTATGATGATAGTGGAGTGGCGAGAATTTATTTGAGTCGTCTTGTTGATTTAACAACGAAGGAGGAAGAAAATGACTAAAATGATTCCAAAAACTGATACTCTTTATGAACAAGATTTTGTGGCGTGGTGTGAAGATACTGCGGCTAAACTCAGAAGGCGGGATATAGATAATCTTGATTTTAAGAATTTGATTGAGGAGGTAGAGAGTTTGGGAAGAAGCGATCGCCGGGAATTAAAAAATAGATTGACGGTACTGCTGGCTCATATTCTTAAGAGAATGTATGTCAATAGTCCTGAAAATTTTAATGGGTGGGAATTAACGATTATCGAACAACGGCGACAAATTCGAGATTTATTAGAAGAATCCCCCAGTCTCAAACATTATCTAGTAGAAATATTAGCTAAAGTTTGTGCTAATGCTTTAGAGAGTGTTCGATTTGAGTATAAAGAAACTGAGTTTCCTGAGACGTGGCAATTTGAAATTGAAAGTGATGTACTATCTAAAAAATACTGGGAGGAGCAATAAATGAATCCTAAGCATATTTCTGAGGTTCGAGAATACATAGAAGAGACAAAAAAAAGAAAGGATGGTTCAACTGTTACCGAGAGAATACCACGTCGTGCAGTTGCACCTTATAACTTTGTCGAACTCCCCGAACAAGTTGTTACAGTTGATCCTGATTCTTTACCTAGTGGTGATCGTTACCATTTAGATCGGAAAACTGGCATAATTGAATGCACTCTAACCACTGAATCTCCTCTGTATATTCGTTGCGGAATGACTACCGCTGATTTTACTAAATATTCAGAGCTTCCAGAAAAATACTCGAAGCCACCAAAAGATGCCACAGAGCAACAGAAAAAACAGTGGGAAGAAGAGAAAAAACAATGGGAAACTGCAAGAAAAACAGTTTTAGCTCCATTTTTTACATACCGAAGCGATCTTCTTCCTGTTCTTCCTGGTAGCAGTTTACGTGGGATGCTACGGACATTAGTCGAAATTGTAAGTTTCAGCAAAATTGACCGAGTATCTGACGAACATCGACTATTTTTTCGTGCAGTAGCGTCAAATAAAAATAAAGAATCTTGGGGTAAAGAATATAAGGAATATGTTGAGCCTGTTGAGCCTGAAAAAGTTAAAGCTGGCTATCTAAAAAAAGATAATCAAGGTTGGTATATCCAACCTGCAACGACTGAAAAAGATAAAACATTTGCTTGGGTTAGAGAAACATCCCTCAGTTTGCCAGATTTCCAACAATTCAATGACAATAATTATTATCCCCAGTATATTCCTGTTAGCTATGAAAGGGCAGATATAGATCAACATGATAAAGCTAAACCTAAACGATTATTTGCCCATAATGTCGGATTGGTAGAAATTCACCCAACTAAAAAAGGCGTACTTGTTACCAGCGGAAACATGAAACAAAAAAAAGATGAATCTTCTCCGCGCCGTAACCACTGCGTAGTTTTCGCTGAGGATAAAAATGCTGATCGATTACAAATAGATGATACAGCGATCGCTCATTATCGTAATGCTTTGACGGATTTTCAGAAAACAGATCCCTTTGATAAGGATTGGGGAGTATTACAAGAAAAAGAAAATCATCCTGTATTCTACTGTCCTCCTGAAAAGGGAAAAAATATAGTAGGTTTTTTCGGTCAAAGTCCTAATTTTCGTATTCCCTACTCTCCTAAAGGTAATGGTCATGCAACAACTGTAGTAGATTTTATTCCAGAAGATTTGAGAAAGCTGGCATCAATTGATTTAGCAGATGCAATTTTTGGTTGGGTCAAGCAAGAATCCGAGGATGAAAAGCTACCTAAAGGTTTTGATAAACAAAGAGCAGGTAGGGTTTTTCTTACAGATGCCTTATATCAAAGCCATCAAAATGGTATCTGGTATGAAGATAAACCATTCACTCCTCAAATTTTATCTGGACCAAAACCAAGCTGCTTTCCACACTATTTAGTTCAGCCAAGTGCAGATAAATCAGAACTCAAACACTATGCCAGTGAACCTGTTACAGAAACAGTAATTCGTGGTCATAAATTGTATTGGCATAAAGGCGATCACCGATATTTCAAAGTGGAAAACCCAGATGACAAACCGAAAAAAGTTATTGTTTCTCCCAAAAAAGTTTCTGATACTCAAACAACCCTGATTAAACCTATTAAAAAAGGAGTCACGTTTAAATTCGACATTCACTTTGAAAATTTGAGTGATGTTGAACTGGGTGCATTGTTATGGGTTTTGAGTCTGAGTAGTGATAAATCTCAACAACTGGCAACTGGTAAAGCCGATGAAAAATACTGCTTCTCCCTTGGTATGGGTAAACCTTTGGGAATGGGTGCAGTTAAAATTGATTATAATTTGCATCTGAGCGATCGCACAGCACGATACAGTCAATTATTTAATAGTAATGAATGGTCACAAGATGAAAAAGAGCAAGATGAAGTCAATCAAGCAGAAATAAACTGTATCAGTGAATTTGAAAAGTATGTCCTTGATCGAATAAGTGAAAATGATTATCCAACTCAACATAACAGAGAACACCTTGAGCATCTGAAACAAATACCACGAATTGAAATGTTATTAGCAACGTTGCGATGCGATCCTCCGTCAGAATCAACTTATTATATGGAGCTTGAGAGTTTTAAGGATCGAAAAGTGCTACCTACACCTTTAGATATCAGGAAAATTAAGGATAAGCGCCGCTTTCCCACAAATAGCACTCCATCCCCAAAAACAGAATCAAAATCAAAACCAAAACCTCAAAAAAAAAGCGATAACCCCACAAAAGAAACAGAAAATAAAGTTAATTTAGCCTTACAAAGAGGACTTAAACCAGCAAAACCAAAACCAAAACCAAAACCATAAAATGCGATCGCACCCACCACTCACCATAATCCTTAACTACCACTTCCACACCCTCACTGGA
>DMHA01000395.1 GCA_003449615.1 Flavobacterium sp. | reverse complement strand
ATTTAAAGTTTAGACCGTAAAATTATTGTATTTGTATTTTCAAAAAAACTGTTTAACGCCCGTTTAACAAACTTTAACGTATCATTAATATTTGTACTTTTGTACTACTCAATTAGAAAATAAATGCAAATAGAATTTTATAAATACCAAGGAACAGGAAACGATTTTGTGATGATAGACAATCGGTCGGGCTTTTTTCCAAAAGAAAATGTACAACTCGTTGAGCGTTTGTGTGACCGCCGTTTCGGGATTGGAGGAGATGGTCTTATTTTGTTGGAAAACGATGAGATTAAATCGAAACACGCAATGTTCACCGATTTCAAGATGGTCTATTACAATTCCGATGGAAATCAAGGTTCGATGTGTGGCAATGGTGGTCGCTGTTTGGTGGCTTTCGCCAAAGATTTGAATGTAATAAAAGACAGTTGCACCTTCATCGCAACCGATGGTTTGCATCACGCCACAATTGCCAGTGACGGAATTGTTTCTTTGCAAATGATTGATGTTTCCAATATTAAAATAGAAAACAATTACACTTTTATGAATACAGGTTCGCCGCACCACGTGCAAATGGTGGAGGATTTGGAACATTATAATGTAAAAGAAAATGGAGCGGCACTTCGTTATGGTTCTTTATATGGAGCAGCAGGAAGCAATATCAATTTCGTAAAGAAAATAAATGAAGATACTTTTTCACTTCGCACCTACGAAAGAGGTGTCGAAGATGAAACTTTGGCTTGCGGAACAGGAGCGACAGCCGTTGCGATAGCGATGAATGTCACAGGACAAACCAAGGCAACTTCAATTAAATTAAACGTTGAGGGCGGAAAATTAGCCGTTTCTTTTGATAAAATTGGTAATCAGTTTACCAATGTTTTCCTGATTGGTCCTGCTGAATTTGTGTTTAAAGGATTGATTGAGGTTTAGTCAAACTTTCTAACCTCTAGCTTATAAAATATGCTTTTGGGCTCTGTAAGAGGAACGAACTAGCGGCCCGCTTTCGACGTGACGAAAACCCAATTCCAACCCAAATTTTTCATATTTCGCAAATTGTTCAGGTGTTATAAATTCTTTAACAGGCAAATGTTTTTTGCTCGGTTGCAAGTATTGACCAATGGTTACAATATCTACTTTGGCGTTAAATAAATCCTGCATAGTTTGAAAAACTTCTTCTTCTAATTCGCCAAGACCCAACATGATTCCCGATTTGGTTCTGTTGATTCCTTGTTCTTTCAAGTATTTCAACACGGCTAAACTTCGGTCATATTTGGCTTGAATACGCACTTCACGAGTTAATCTGCGAACGGTTTCCACATTGTGTGAAACTACTTCAGGATTGGCTTCCACGATTCTATCAATGTTTCTTTCAATGCCTTGAAAATCTGGAATAAGGGTTTCTAGAGTTGTGTTTGGATTCATTCTGCGAATGGCTTTGATGGTTTCTGTCCAAATAATCGAACCGCCATCTTTCAAATCATCTCTGTCCACACTAGTAATAACGGCGTGTTTGATGTTCATAATTTTTATGGAACGTGCTACTTTTTCTGGTTCATCCCAATCCACAGTTTCGGGTCTCCCAGTTTTAACACCGCAAAACCCACAAGAACGAGTGCAGATGTTTCCCAAAATCATAAACGTTGCTGTTCCTTCGCCCCAACATTCGCCCATATTCGGACAACTTCCAGAGGTGCAAATGGTGTTCAGGCTGTATTTGTCAACCAAACCACGAAGTTCTGTATATTTTTGACCAATTGGGAGTTTAACTCGCAACCATTTTGGCTTTCCAGTGGGTAGAACATTTTCTAAAACAGTTTCCATAAATTATTTTTTGAAAGTGCAAATATAAGAAAGGGATTTTAGATTGCATATTTTAGATTGCAGATTTTAGATATCGCGGTATTACCAACTAATGCACGGAAAGACAAAACATTTAAAATATAAACATTTTAAAGGTAAAAAAAACACTGAATTTTCGCAACATTTCTATTTCAACAAAAGCATCAAATTACACCATAATTGATTTACCGTCAGCAATTTTCGACTTGTCATTATCAAAATAAAAATCAATTCGCCCCAAATTGATACCGTAACAGCCTACTTGATTGACCAAAACATTTTTTCCTTCCAAGTTTTTTACAATAGTCGGTTTGTCAAGAAATGTGTGGGTGTGACCACCAATAATTAAATCAATATCTTTTGTTTGTTCGGCAAGTTTTAAATCGGATATTTTATTTGAATCGTCTTTGCTATATTTATAGCCAAGATGCGAAAGGCAAATAACCAAATCGCATTTGTTTTCTTTTTTCAGAATCCGAACCATATCTTGGGCAGTTTCTAAAGGATTATTGTAAACAGTTTCTTTAGACATTCTTTTGTCAACCAAGCCTTGAAGTTCAATTCCGAGTCCGAAAACACCAATTTTAATTCCGTTTTTATTGAAAATTTTGAAAGGTTTTACAAAACCATCCATGGCAGTATTTTTGAAATCATAGTTTGCCGAAATAAATTCGAAAGTAGCGTGAGGCATTTGTGCTGCCAAACCATCAACTCCATTATCAAAATCGTGATTGCCAATGGTTGACAAATCGTATTTCATCATGCTCATCAATTTGAATTCGAGTTCGCCACCATAATAATTGAAATAGGGCGTTCCTTGAAAAATATCGCCTGCATCAAGAAGGAGTACATTTGGGTTTTCTTGCCTGATGGTTTCAATTAGTGAAGCTCTTCTTGCCACACCGCCCATATTCGGATTTCGAGGATCATCCATTGGGAAAGGATCAATATGACTGTGAACATCATTTGTGTGAAGTATTGTGATGTGTTTGCGGCTTGATTTAAAACTACTCAACGACAGGCCTAAACTCAATAATGCTGTGCTTGCAGCAGTTTTTTCTATAAAATCCCTTCTTTTCATTTTTTATTTTTTTTTGGAGCTATTTACTTCGTCAGTTCGCTTTGCTCGTGTCACGCTTTTCTTTATAATCTTTTCTTTTTTATTGGAAAAAAAGAAGAGGATTTTCACTTCAATCGGGTCTGGGTAATAGGAAAACTAAATATTTAATTTATTCAAAAAGATTATCTGAAACCGAAATCTACAATCTACA
>DMHA01000324.1 GCA_003449615.1 Flavobacterium sp. | reverse complement strand
ACCAATTCTTAGCTTTGGACCTTGCAAATCGGCCATAATAGCTATATTCATATTTAATAAATTGGACACATGCCTAATTAACTTAATATTATTCAAGTGTTCCTCGTACGAACCATGAGAAAAATTGAGCCGGCAAACATCGACCCCTGCTAAAAATAAACTTTTTAACATCGCTTCGGAGGATGACGCAGGACCTAAGGTGGCAATGATTTTGGTTCGCGAAAATTTGGGTAAATACTCCATAACGTAATAATTTTAATAAATTAAAACAATAATTTAAAAAAAATGTTCTAAATTATCTCAAATTTAGGGATATTTTTCTAACTTTACTTAAAATAATAGAAGGTAAATTTACAATAACATATATGGGTCATTCTAAAGAGGATATTCTGCAATCACTTGATTGGAAAGATTTTTTTGAAACCATGCCGTTTCCAGCTATAATACTTAATAAAGAACTTAGTATTATTTTGTATAACGAAGCATTTAGAAGCTTTTCAGGAAAAACGGATACAGAAATTAAACAAGCGAAGTGCTATCATTTTTATGGACCGGATAAGAATATTTGCGAAGACGAAAAATGTCCCATTCAATGCTTATTCAAAAAGCAAACCTTTCAATCAGAGGTTTCTGAATTTTCAGCCTTTGACAAGAGTTATTTGGCACATTGTGCCCCTATCCATAAAGATGGCGAGGTAATTGGTGTATTACATTTAGCAACTGACATCACTGAACTTAAAAATGTTAAAGATGCATTAACTTGGAGTGAAAAACGCTTTCACTTTGCCATGGAAGCAACTGGTGATGGGATTTGGGATTGGGATGCAAAAACAAATAAAGTTTTTTTCTCCAAGAAATGGAAAGAAATGCTAGGGTATTCTGAAAATGAAATCGAAAACAATTTGTCTGAATGGGAAACAAGAATCCATCCTGAGGATAAAGAAAAATGCATGCTTTTACTTAATCAACATTTTCAAGGAGATACAGATATATATATCAGTGAACACCGTTTGAAATGCAAGGATGGATCATACAAGTGGATTTTAGACAGAGGAAAGGTAATACAGTTTGATAAAAATGGAAAGCCTATAAGAGCAATAGGAACCCATAAGGATATAGATTTTAAGAAACAAATGGAAATTGCTCTGATTGAAAAGAATGAAGAAATAGAAGCTCAAAACGAAGAATACTATACTCTAAACGAAGAATTGAAAGAAGCTTCAGAACAATTACAAAAATCAAATATCGAGCTTAATAACCTAATTAACAACATGATGCATGGTCTTGCATTGCATGAAGTTATCTATAATGAAAAAGGTGAAGTTATCGACTATCGTTTTTTATCGGTAAATGACAGCTATGAAAGGCTAACCGGACTAAAGCGAGAGAATATAATTGGAAAAACTGTGCTAGAAGTGCTTCCAACAGTTGAAAAATACTGGATTGAAAAATTTGGCGAAGTTGCGCTTACCGGAAAAAATTTACATTATGAAAATTACACTGAGCCCATTGGCAGGTATTTTGAAACACTTTCTTATCGTCCGGCGCCCCATCAGTTTGTTGCGATTATAAATGACATTACCGATCGCAAACTCGCAGAATTAGCCATAAAAAAGAAAAACGAAGAATTTGAAGCTCAAAATGAGGAATACCTTCAAGTAAATGAAGAATTAAAGCAAAGCAATGAAGAATTATATAGGGCTAAAGAAAAAGCAGAAGAAAGTGATAAATTAAA
Source organism: Flavobacterium sp. (assembly GCA_003449615.1). Taxonomy (GTDB): domain Bacteria; phylum Bacteroidota; class Bacteroidia; order Flavobacteriales; family Flavobacteriaceae; genus Flavobacterium. Next base: position 1,157 of record DMHA01000324.1, on the reverse strand, counting down.
ATCAGCATTTTTGGCCAATCTTTCACACGAAATCCGCACGCCAATGAATGGCATTATGGGATTTACGGAGTTGTTATCAGATCCTAATTTAAGCAAGGAGAAATTAAATAAATACATCAATATAATAAAAAAAAGCGGCACACAACTACTTTCTATCATCAATGATATTGTTGAAATTTCGAAAATTGATACCCGTCAAATACAGATAAATTCCAGCATTATTGAATTGAGCGATCTAATAAATAATCTATATTTTACTTTTAAACTCACCATTCCATCAGAAAAAAGGATTGAGATGATTGTTGAAATGCCGGAAAAAAAACTGTGTATTGAAATTGATCAAGTAAAGCTGCAGCAAGTTTTGAGCAATCTAATTACCAATGCTATTAAATTTACTGATGTAGGAAAAATTACCATTGGATATAAAGTCATTGACCAAGAAAATATTCAGTTTTTTGTAAAAGATACGGGTATTGGGATTGACCCTAAATACCACAAAGTAATTTTTGACCGTTTCAGACAAATAGATATTGAAACCTCATCCAAATTTGGAGGGTCGGGTTTAGGATTGGCAATTTCAAAAGCCTATGTGGAACTTTTAGGCGGTGAGATAACTATTCAATCTAGTTTAGGTAAAGGAAGCTCTTTTTACATTGATATTCCTATTAAAAAAACTAAGAAAAAAGGTAACTGCGAAGAAGAATCGGGTATTCAAAAACTAAATTTAAATCAAACCAATTCTCTATTAATTGCAGAAGATGATGAAATAAACTATTATTATCTAGAAGAGCTATTTTCGGGAAGTTCGTTTGAGATTATACGAGCCAATAATGGAAAAGAGGCCGTGGAGGCTTGTAAAATAAATCAAAATATAAAATTGGTTTTGATGGATTTAAAAATGCCAGTTATGGATGGATACGAAGCAACCAAACAAATTAAAAACATAAATCCTTCTATAACCGTTATAGCGCAAACAGCCTATGCCTTATCTGATGATGAAACAAAATCGAGAATTGCAGGCTGCGATGATTACATAACCAAACCTATTCATAAAGAAAAATTATTTGAATTAATTAAAAAATATATTAATCACTAAATATCTTTAACTTTATAACCCAAACCTTCAATGGTTTCTTTAAGTTTAGGAAATATAATTG
>DMHA01000023.1 GCA_003449615.1 Flavobacterium sp. | reverse complement strand
ATTTTTTCGTTTCGGTTTTGAGCAAAACCATCAAACACATTCAAAGAAGCTCTAAATCCATAACTCAATCCACGAGCCGAAAATTGAGAGGTAAAACCCAGACTAGACTCGCTTTCTAAAAAGTTATAACCTGAGGTTAAATTTAATGTGGGATAGCGTTCGCCTCTGATTTGTTTCAATTGCAATTCAGAAACCCTTTTGTTGATGATTTCAGATTCTAATTGTGGATTTTGTTTTTCTGCCAAAGCCATTAAATCTGCCAAAATTAATTTTCCGTCAACAGTAACTTCATCAACAACTTTAAAATCGACTTTGGAATCTCGCGCCAGAATTTGATTCAAGGCAATTTTCCGATTGATATAAGATTCTTTTTGTCGCAAAAGCGTTACTTTATCTGTGTTTAAATCTACCTGAGCATTCAAAACTTCTAATTTGGAAGCTTTTCCGATATTGAAACGATTTTGTGCCAAAGTCAATCTTTGTGTCGAAATTACGATGGTGGTGTCTAAAGCTGCCAATTGCTGCTGTTGCTGAACCAAATCAAAATAAACCGAATTTACTTCGCTAATTTTCATTATTATGGTACGTTTCAATTGTGCTTCGCCCAGTTTTTGCAATTCTTTTAATTGATCCAATTTGGCAAACATTTTGAAACCATCAAATACCGTCCAGTCCAAACCAACGCCATAATTTAATGAATTATTTTTGGCGTTGTCAAGAGCATTTACCGTTCCGTCTTGTCGGGTTTGTGAACTGTTTTCAATCCGGTTTGCATCGACTAAAGTTGCTGTTAATTTGGGCAACATTCCTGCATTTCCGACAGCCACATTGGTTTTGTTGATGTCCAAATTATTGGAAGCCAATTTTATTTCAAAATTGTTTTCCAAAGCTATTTTTATGGCGTTTTCGATAGTCAAAACTTCTTGAGCATTGATTTTTATAATGCAAAAGAAGAAAAAAATGAGACTTTTAATTATGTTTTTTGTTTTCATAAAATGAATTATTCTGTAGGATTTCCTGAAAACCTAACAGGTTTTTAAAACCTGTTAGGTTTACAAATCAATTATTTAACATCCTTTTCATATTCTTTAATATGGTCAAATTCTGGATGATGTTTCCTAGCTTTGGACCACATTAAATACAAAGCAGGAATAACAAATAGCGTTAATACTAAAGAGAATATTGTACCACCAACAATAACCACTCCCATTCCAATTCTACTTTTAGAGGCCGCTCCAATCGATAAAGCTATGGGCAAAGCTCCAAGGGCAATGGCAAGACTGGTCATCAAAATGGGTCTAAGTCGTGCTTCCGAAGCTTCTAAAATAGCTTGCAATTTCGGTTTTCCTTGTTCCCGCAACTGATTGGCAAATTCCACAATCAAGATTCCGTTTTTGGTTACCAAACCAATAAGCATAATAGTTCCAATTTGACTAAAAATATTCCAAGTTTGATTAAAGAGCCAAAGTGAAAACAAGGCACCTGCAACCGCCATTGGCACCGTTAAAATAATAATGAAAGGATCAATAAAACTTTCGAATTGTGCCGCCAACATCAAAAATATCAACAACAAAGCCAATCCAAAAGCAAAGGAAGTATTCGAACTGCTTTCTACAAAATCTCGGGATTCACCGCCCAAATCGGTTGTGAAAGTATCATCCAGCACTTTGGCTTTTATCTCGTTCATCGCATCAATTCCATCACTGATGCTTTTGCCCGGCGAAAGTCCTGCGGAAACTGTCGCCGACATATATCTGTTGTTATGGTACAATTGGGGCGGGTTACTTTTTTCCTCTATGTTCACCACATTGTCCATTTGAATCAATTCGCCTTTGTTGTTTTTGACATACATCGAAGTGACATCTAATGGTTTTGATCGGTCTTTTTGATCAAATTGTCCAATGACTTGGTACTGTCTTCCATTTTTCATAAAGTAACCAAAACGCTGTCCGCTGAATGAAAGTTGCAAAGTTTGGGCAATATCTATGACCGAAATCCCCAAACTTTCGGCTTTTTCACGATTGATGGTAACATTTATTTCGGGTTTGTTGAATTTTAGATTCACATCGGTGGTGGAAAAAGTCTCATTTTTCGAAGCTTCATCCATAAACAAAGGAATTTTTTCTTGTAATTTTTCAAAATTCGGAGCTTGAATAATATATTGAATTGGCAAACCACCACGACGACTTACCGAAATTGTTGGTTGTTGAATTACGGATGTTTTGGCATCGGGATATTTTTTGGTCAGTTTGCTTAATTGATCCGAAATTTCCATTTGAGATCTTTTTCTTTCGCTTGGTTTTTTTAATGAAACTCTAATAAAGCCTGAATTTGCAGCTCCCGAACCACTAAATCCTGGCGATGTAATCACTAAACTTACTTGTTTTTCGGGAATGGAATCATCGACCAATCTCGAAATTTCTTGCATAAACCGATCGGTATAAGCATAAGAAGAACCCTCGGGAGTTGCCATTCGCATTACAAATCCACTTCGGTCGTCCAATGGTGCCGTTTCTTTTTGAATTAAATTAAAAAACAAATAAATCAATCCGAAACAGGTAATGATAATAGGGAAACTCATCCATTTTTTTTTCATAAAACCTTCCAATGCATTGGCATAAGTGGTATTCAATTTTTGGAAAAAAGGTTCTGTTTTGATATAAAATTTTGATTTTTTTTGTTCTCCGCTTTTCATTAAATAGGCATTCAACATGGGTGTCAAAGTCAAGGAAACAAAGGCAGATACCAGAACTGCAGCACCAATGACGACACCAAATTCCCTAAATAATCGTCCGACAAATCCCTCCAAAAATATTACGGGCAGAAACACGGCAGCCAAGGTGATAGAAATAGAAATCACGGCAAAAAATATTTCATTCGATCCTTTGATGGCGGCTTCGATGGGGGTCATTCCTTCTTCGACCTTCTTGAAAATATTTTCGGTAACCACAATTCCATCATCGACGACGAGTCCAGTTGCCAAAACAATTGCCAATAAAGTCAACACATTTATCGAAAACCCTAGAAGCCACATAATAAAAAAAGTAGCGATCAACGAAACTGGAATATCGATTAAGGGTCGGAAAGCGATGGCCCAATCCCTAAAAAATAAATAAATAATCAAAATTACCAGAATTAATGAAATTCCTAATGTTTCCGCTACTTCGAGAACCGATTTTTTCACAAAAACAGTATTGTCAATGGCAATATTTAGTTTAATATCTTTGGGTAAATCTTTTTGTAACCTGTCAAATTCTTTATAAAACGCATTGGAAATATCTATATAATTCGCTCCGGGAAGTGGCACAATAGCAATACCAATAAGAGGTCTTCCTGATTGTGTCATTTGGGTTTCGATATTTTCAGCACCAAGATTTGCACGACCAATGTCGCTTAATCGCACTATTTTTTCGCCCTCTGTACGGATAATTATATTGTTAAATTCTTCGGCAGAGGATAAATTACCCACCGTTTTAACCGTTAATTCAGTATTGTTTCCCGTTATTTTTCCAGAAGGCAATTCTACGTTTTGTTTGTTTAGTGCTGCCCTAACTTCGGCGATGGTAATCCCATAAGAGGCCAATTTATCAGGATCAATCCACAAACGCATCGCATACCTTTTTTCTCCCCAAATTTGAATTCCACTCACACCCGGAATGGTTTCCAAGTGTTGGCTAATGACATTCTCGGCATAATCACTCAATTCCAAAGCATTGCGACTTTCACTTTGCACGGTCATTGAAATAATGGCTTCACTATTGGCATCAGCCTTTGAAACAATGGGTTGCGAATCGATATCTTCGGGTAAATCTCTTACGGCTTGCGACACTTTGTCTCGAACATCGTTTGCCGCTGTTTCTAAATCTTTATCTAAATTGAATTCGACCGTAATAGAGCTGCTCCCTTGATTGCTCGAAGATGAAATATTTTTGATTCCATCGATAGAATTTATTGCTTTTTCCAGAGGCTCTGTAATTTGCGACTCAATAATATCGGCATTGGCACCAGTATAATTAGTCCTAATCGATATTTGTGCAGGATCGATGGATGGAAATTCGCGCACTCCAAGAAAGGTATAACCAATAATTCCGAACAAGATGATGGTCAAGTTCATTACAATGGTTAATACGGGTCTTCTTATGCTTGTGGTGGATAAACTCATTTGGGATTGTAAATTTTAGATTGCAGATTTTAGATTAAAGAATGAAAATTTAAAACCTAAAATTATTTTATTTTCACTTTTACAGCATCATCTGATTTCAAGGACATTACACCACTGGTGATTAGCGTATCGCCTGTTTTCAAACCTGAAAGTACCAAAATGGAAGCATCGGTTCTTGTGGCGGTTTCTACCATAATTTCTTTAGCTTTACCCCTATTGGAAATAAAAACTTTTTTTCCATTTTGAACAGGAATAATGGCTTCTGTGGGAACCACAATTGCATCTTTAATAATTTCCAAAGGCAGTTCTACGTTGGCAAAAGTACCCGGCAATAATTTCTCATCTTTATTTTGGGCAAGGGCGCGAACTTGCAAAGTTCTGGTAGCGATTTCAACTTCGGGTTCAATAGCATATATTTTGGCTGTATATTTTTCGGTTGAACCTGCAACAGTGAAACTTAAAATGGAATTCATCTTAACCTGATTGGCATATTTTTCGGGGATTGAAAACGTGATTTTTAATTGGTTACTATTGACCATTTTGGCTACCAATAGGCTCGGCGTGATGTAGGTTCCAGGCGAAATGGAACGCAATCCAATTTTTCCAGAAAAAGGAGCACGAACGGAAGTTTTTGCAATTTGTGCATTAATTAATTGAACTTGGGATTGTGCCAGTTTATAATCTGCTCTTGACACATCATATTCTTCTTGGCTGATGGCTTCTTTTTGGAGTAAAAGTTTGGCACGTCTTTCGTTTTCCGATGCCAATCCTTGTTTTGTTTTGGCTTGTGCCAATTGCGCTCTCAATTCGACATCATTTACTTTGAAAAGCAATTGTCCTTTTGATACATTACTTCCTTCTTTGAAATAAATACCTTCCACAATTCCCGAGATTTCAGAGCGAATCTCCACTTGTTCATTGGCTTCAATCGAACCCGAAAGCGAAAGGTTGTTGTCGAAAGTTTCTGTTTTTACAATAATTCCGTTAACAGTTATTACTTTATTTTTTTCGTCCTTACCTTTGGAATCGCCTTTTTTACTACTGTTTGAAGTAATTCTATAAGCTATAAAAGCCCCGAAACCCAAAATTAACAGGGCATAAATAATGTGTTTAAGTTTCATATTCACAAAAAATGAGATTAAATTCCTCCTATTTAGGAAAAATACAAATTTAGAATATAGTAATTGCAAAAAAGGGATTTTTGCCAACTATTTAGTGATTTAAAAATAGATATTAATTATCAAAAAAAAAAGAACTCTAGGAAGTGTCATTAGACCGAAGGTCAAACTGGCATAGCAAAAAATGTGTAATCTGTGTTACCTGTGTTTCAATGGATTTTATTTAGCTTATATAATTCCAAATATTTTTTTTCTTGGTCAACTCAATATAAGTGGCTCTCAAAACCACATTTTCCGGTTTTTGCATTGGCGCATCGTCTTTCAAAATTTGTAAGGCATAATTTCTTGCCAATATTAAAATATCTCGATCTCGAACAATATCGGCAATTTGAAGATTCAGAACGCCACTTTGTTGGGTTCCCATCAAATCGCCCGGACCTCGAAGTTTGAGATCGACTTCAGCAATTTCGAAACCGTCATTGGTTCTTACCATTGTCTCCATTCGGGTTTTGCTGTCGTCACTCAATTTGTGGCTCGTCATCAGGATGCAATAACTTTGTTCAGCTCCACGACCCACACGACCCCGAAGTTGATGGAGTTGCGACAATCCAAAACGCTCCGCACTTTCAATAATCATCACGCTGGCATTGGGGATATTCACGCCCACTTCAATCACAGTTGTGGCGACCATAATATTGGTTTTTCCTTCGGCAAAGCGTTTCATTTCAGCCTCTTTGTCGGCAGGTTTCATTTTTCCGTGAAGAATTGAAATCGAATAATCAGGCAAAGGAAAATCACGAGAAATACTTTCGTAACCGTCCATTAAATCCTTTAGATCCATCGTTTTCGATTCTTCGATTAGTGGATAGACAATATAAATTTGGCGACCCAAAGCAATTTCATCCCGAATAAATTTCCAAACCTTCAAACGATTGCTGTCAAAACGATGGACAGTTTGAATGGGTTTCCGTCCCGGTGGCAATTCGTCAATCACCGAAATATCCAAATCGCCATATAAACTCATCGCCAAAGTTCTCGGAATAGGCGTGGCAGTCATTACTAAAATATGAGGAGGAACAGATTCCGCCGTTTCGGATGGATTTGGGGAGGATTTCTTCCACAATTTAGAGCGTTGTTCCACTCCAAAACGATGTTGCTCATCAATCACAGCCAAGCCCAAATTTTTGAATTTTACCTTGTCTTCCAACAAAGCGTGTGTGCCTATCAAAATGTGTAAACTTCCATTTTCGAGTTCTTCGTGAATGATTCTTCTATTTGCAATTTTAGTGGAACCTGTGAGTAATTTTATATTGATATTCAAATCTTTGGCTAATTCATTTAAACCGTTAAAATGTTGGTTGGCCAAGATTTCCGTTGGTGCCATCAAGCAGGATTGAAAGCCGTTGTCCAAGGCAATGAGCATACTCATCAGTGCAACAATTGTTTTTCCAGAACCCACATCGCCTTGTAGCAAACGATTCATTTGGGCGTTGCTTCCCATATCAGCACGAATTTCTTTGACTACTCTTTTTTGGGCATTAGTAAGTTCAAAAGGCAGGTGATTTTGGTAGAAATCGTTGAAATAAGTCCCCACTTTTGTAAATGGATGTCCCTTGATTTTGTGTTTTCTAATCAGGTTTTTGCTAATTAATTGCAATTGGATATAAAACAATTCCTCGAATTTCAATCGGAATTGGGCTTTCGCCAATGCTTCGGCACTTTTTGGAAAATGAATGTTGAACAATGCCTCATTTTTTGGAATTAGTTTTAATTCATTATTTAAATAATTTGGCAAAGTTTCAGAAAAAACGGCTTGAGTTTCCAAGAACAATTGTTGCATCATTTTATTGATTACCCGATTGGAAATTCCTCTGTTAGCCAATGTTTCTGTCGATGGATAAACGGGTTGCATCGCCGAGCGCAGGCTTTGTTGGTGCTCCGTCATCAACTCGATTTCGGGATGTGCCATATTGAAAGTATTATTGAAAGATGTGCATTTTCCGAAAACAACACACATTTCATTGAGTTTTAAACTTTCCCGAATCCATTTAATACCTTGAAACCAAACGAGTTCCATTTGTCCTGTATCATCAACAAATGTAGCGACCAATCGTTTCTGGTTTTTGCCAAATTCAACCGTTTTGATGTTGATGATTTTACCAATGATTTGGACTTCGGCAACATTATTCTGTAATTCATTAATCTTGTAATACCGTGTTCGGTCAATGTATCGATTGGGATAAAAATTGAGCAGATGTCCATACTTGTGAATTCCCAATTCCTTGCGCAACAAAGTGCCTCGCAAAGGACCAACGCCTTTGAGGAATTCGATGGGAGTTTCTAGGAGGCTAACCATTTTAGATTTTAGATTTT
>DMHA01000082.1 GCA_003449615.1 Flavobacterium sp. | reverse complement strand
CCGGGGAGGTTCAAATTCCCCTGACAGAGCAAGCAGCGGCTCGTTTCCAAGAGATGATTGTAGAACGGGAAAAAGCTTTGTCCCAGTCCCGAACTACTTTCACGCCTGCGACTGAATCGAAACCGAGGGAGTTGGAGATGGTTTAGTTGAGTGGGGGTGGTTGGGTATCGGGGAGGCGATCGCACAAGGCCCAATGGAAAATTTTCCATTGGGTTATATCGCTCACTTGCCTTACAGCCGCATACAGTAAGCTTATATAATGTAGTAACAAATTTTTACATAAATGCAAGTAATACTACTTACCTGTATTGGCACAGATTCCAACGTATCAAATCCAAACCTTCTCTATCATTTCTTAGATTATTACACTGAATTGGGTATTACTACGTGGGCAATTACTCTTCATGTAGGTATAAAAAAAGAGCTAAATAACTTGAAAATTTTTGAAGAAATCCTCAGTCAATACACAATTCCGTATGAAGTTTGGATTGAAGAATTTGATACCCATAAGAGAGAGAAAAGACATAATACTTTCGTACAAGAGCAAAAAGACTCTTCTTGGATATTCGGCATAGATATTGATGAGTTTGTAAGCTTTCCATGTCAAATACCTGAATATTTAGAGGAATTATCTAGTCGTGGTTACAATTGTTTGTGCGGAAGACTGGTAGATAGGGTTGCTGAACAAGGAATTCTGAAATTTATAGATAAAGATATTCCTATAAGTGAACAATTTCCTTATGTTGCAGAGGTAAAGAAAAATATATATAGACCTTCTACACCGAAAGCTCCCTTTGAGAAAAAGTTGGCGATTAAGAAACCTCTGCAATGGGGAATAGGCCATCATTTCATCAATCGTCAAACAAGAGAATATCAAATAGAATTTCCTGAGATTTTAATTATTAATCATTATGCGTGGGATCACTTGCTGATAGGAAGAATCCAACAGAGAGTCGAATACTACAAAAAACATGAAGGATTTGATTGGGGGCAAGAATATGTGAATATGATTGATTACATTGAAAAATATGGCAGGCTAAAGTTAGAAGATATCGTAACATAATTAACGGTTAATATGCCCAAAAAAATTTTGATTTACTCAATTCCTTTTGGTTTTGGTCCAACGGGTAAAGCGATTATACTCGCAAACCATTTAAAGAAAAAGCATGATGTCCATATTGCATCTTTCGGTCATTCTCTTCATTTAATAAAAAAATCCATTCATGATATAAATATTTGGGATTGCCGTTCAAGAAATATTGAAGAATGGGATGCTTACTTGTTAGAGGATGTAGATACACTAATTTCTATCATGGATTTACAACTTGTACGCTCAGTAAAGACTAAATATCCAAATGTGATAACTATATTTATAGACAGCCTTCTATCATGGAGAGTTGATGAAGACTCGCACAATTTCCTTGAGGATGTAATAATGGTAGATTTTTACATAGCGCAGTATTTTCCGGGGATTGAGAATCAAATCCTCCAGACCAGATTGCCAGAATTGATAAAAAAACTATATATTGTTTGTCCTATTATATCTAAAAATGATACTTTTTCGCTTAAAAACGGTGTTGATGATTGTCTTTTAATTCACTATGGTGGAGTAAATTCTCCGGTTGTAACTTTTGAGCAGTATTTACCTTTCCTAAAAAACACTACTGAGGCAATTATCAAGGAATTTTATGGGAAAAAAAGGCTTTTTTTTGCTGGGAATATTGATTTAATGAAATATTTTCAGGGATTTTTTAAGGAATATTCATGTGCAGTATTTGATTGTTTTTCACATAATGATTTTAAGCAAGTATTGTCACGCTCAAGAATTTTCGTGACGACTCCAGGTATTGAGTCATCTTATGAAAGTTTTTCTTTCGGTAAGCCAACTTTATTTTTGTATCCAATGAATAGTACCCAGCTTCATCAGGTTCAACATTTTGTAGATATGGGTTTTTCAAGTACAATAACGAAGCTCGGTTTAGATGATTTTCGATATATTAGCAACAAAAACATATCTTATAAACAAAAAACTTTAGAATTATGTAATCTATGTAATAAATTATCCCTTGATAAAAAATATGAAAAAATTGTTTCTTCCGCTATTTATGACTTATATCCTTCAAATAAATCCATCCAAGCTAGTTTAGATAGACAAGCTAAATTTGTCCCAACAAAGCTAGAAAATGGCTTACTTATTTTAGACAAAATTCTTGAAAAGGAGTTTAATTAATATGTCCAATCATCAATCTTTTTGGATTTTAGGAATCAGTATATCAGATCATAATGGCTCAGTATGTTTACTTCATGGTGATAAAATTGTTGTGGCGATTCAAGAAGAGAGGCTGACTCGAAAAAAGAGAGATTGCTTAAGAACGCCACGCCCTCTTAGCATTGATTATTGCTTACAGTATGCGGGTATTTCTGATAAAGACTTAAATCTGGTAGTTGGTTGTGGAGTAACTTCAACAGATTCAGTAATGTCATATCTTAGGAAAATATTTCCTTCAACCCCTATAAATATTATACCTCACCATCTCGGTCATGCTGTAGGCGCATTTGCAACAAGTGGTTTTCATGATGCAGCTATCTTGATTGTTGATGGAGCGGGAAGTAGAGAACTGGACTTACCGCCACAAGAATTAGTAAATGTACAAGAGTCAAATATACCAGTCAATCTAGAGCGTAGAGAAATTATTTCTTTATATATAGCGTCTGGTACTGAAATTAGATGTATTGAGAAGCATTTAGGCAGTTGGAGTAGAGGTCTTAATTTTGGAAGTATAGGTGATTTATATGAAACTGTTGCAACCGTCATATTTGGGCATAATGAATCAGGTAAAGTAATGGGGCTAGCTCCCTATGGAACAGTTGATAAAAAATGTGAAGATTTTTTTGAAATTATTAATAACAAATTTGTATTTAAACAGTATTTATTTCCAAAGGCAGAATACTGGCCAAAAAATCAGTTTGCCCATCAAAATTTAGCGGCATCAGTACAAGCTGCCACTGAAAATGCACTATTTTATTTAGTGCAACGCTTAAGGGATAAAAGTATTAGTCAAAATCTAGTTTTTTCTGGTGGTGTTGCTTTGAATAGCGTTGCAAATGAAAAAATTATTCAACAGAAAGTTTTTCAAAACACCTATTTCATGCCGGCGGCTGAAGATAGTGGAAATTGCATAGGAGCAGCATATTATGGCTTGTGGCAACTGACTCAAAGAAATACTCAATATCATTTAGTTCATGATTCATTGGGCAGATATTACTCTACTCAAGAGATTAATCAAGCAATAATAGAAACTCCTAAAGTCAAGAGTTACTATTATCCTGTTGTAAAAAATATCATTTCTAAAACAGTTGATTTACTAGAACAACAAAAAATCATTGGTTGGTTTCAAGGAGGATCAGAATTAGGCCCACGCGCACTTGGTCAAAGAAGTATTATATGCGATCCTCGATCAGAGCTTGCAAAAGACTATGTTAATTCAAAAGTTAAACATCGTGAATCTTTTAGACCTTTTGCACCAGCAGTCCTAGCTGAAGAAGCTCTCAATTGGTTTGAATTGGATAGCTCTAACCAAGATTCTCCATTTATGTTGAGAGTCGTAAAGTTTAAAGAAGATAAGAGACAATATGTTCCCTCTGTTGTTCATTGCGATGGAACTGGTCGCTTACAAACTTTAACAAGTGCCAGAAATGGAATATTTTATGACCTAGTTTTAGAATTTTTTAAAAGAACGGGAGTCCCAATATTACTAAATACATCTTTCAACGTAATGGGTGAGCCTATCGTTGAGACTCCTGAAGATGCTCTTTGGTGCTTATTATATACTGAGATCGAATGTTGTGTATTTCACGATAGAATTGTTTATAGATCTGATAACTATGGGTCACTCCTAGATTTGTATCCATATATGATTGCTTCCGCTAGTAACCAAAACGTAATTCTAGAACAAAATAGCTTATCAAACAAATTTATTAAAGATTCTTGTGTTTATTTGTCAGTACAAAACCGTTGGGGTAAATTCTCCTCTGAAGTTGATAAAGAGCTTTTATCTATGTTTCCATTCCTTAATGGAAAAAATTCATGTAGAGTTATATTAAATCAATTAAAAAATAAACAAATAGATCCATTTAGAAATATAGATGAGTTAAGCTTTATAAAAATACTTGGGTTGCTCCGCCGAAAATTTATTATCAACTTCAGCGCTCAACCTCTAAACAAATCTCAAGTAATATCTTTAATCTAGGAGCTTTAAAATGATTGTTTATATAATTGGACTCTTGGAACGAGACTTAGAAGTATATTTTAATTATGCTTATCCATGTTTTCAACAAAGGAATTCTTTAGTAATCGAGATTTCTGCCAAAGGCTGTAATGATACTCTGGCAATGCAATACAATCGAGGTATACAAAAATTACTTAATGATCGGAGTCAAAATATAGAATTGGTGGTTTTTTTACACCCGGATGCTATTATTTTAGATGATGATTTTGAACAGAAAATACTGTCAGCTTTTGCTGAAAATCCCCAAGTGGGGTTAGTAGGAATTCTAGGCTCAACCTATTTACCTGAAAATGGGGCATGGTGGTCTGCTAAAAGTGCAAGTTTGCGTGGTCACATTATTCAAGAGTATGAGGATAAACCAACCAATCATATGATCAAGGGGAGTATTGGCTATTATGACGACTTAATTTGTGTTGATGGATTATTTATGGCAATTCGAGCTAGTCTACTTAATCAGGGTTTGAGATTTGATGAAACGTTTCCGAATTATCATTTTACAGATATCGACATATGCTTTAGTGTACTCAAGCTTGAATTTAAAGTTGCCGTTATAGATACTTTAATGCTTCATAAGTCTGAAGGTAAAAGAGCAGATGACATAGAGTGGCATCAGAATAAAGAAATCCTTTTTAAGAAGTGGAAACAAAATAATTCTGTTTGTGATTCAATTACACTTCACGACCTGAAAAATTAATGATTTTTTGTGATTAATTATGTTAACAATCAATGATATTGGTAAAAAAATTTCATTTATTACTGAAATAGATAAGCTCAAAACAATAGATCGCAGGAGCTTTCTAAGGGATAAATCAAGAAATGAAAATAGTGCTGAACATTCTTGGCATTTAGCTCTAATAGTTATTGTACTCATAGAGTATGCACCTCCTGATACCAATTTTCTAGATGCTATCAAAATGGCTTTGATTCATGATTTAGTAGAAATATATGCAGGAGATACATTTTGTTTTGATATAAAGGCAAATATCGATCAATTACAACGTGAATCTGAGGCGGCATTAAAAGTTTTCGGTTTGTTACCAGTTTGCCAGTTTGAGGAGTTTTTAAAATTGTGGCAAGAGTTCGAGTCATGTGAAACTCCTACAGCTAAGTTTGTTGTTGCAGTAGATCGTCTTCAACCTTTTTTGCAAAGCTATTTTCCTGAAGAAAACCCGACTGTCATAGATGGAATCCAGCGCAAGCAATTACTACAAAGAATGTTGCCTGTAAGAGACGGAATACCCAAGCTTTGGCCTTTCGTAGAAGAGGAAATAGAAAAGTATTTTTTTCGCTTAGAAGATAGCTGAATTTGAATTAGGCTACTTACCCAGTCATATGTGTATGACATAAGTAGCTAAACCTTTTGTTTGAAAATTTAAGGGTTTCACATACGCTACCTGAAGAAGAAACAACACCACAATTGTTACTGAAGGCAATAAAAAGCTTGATATTTTAACCCTTCTATTTCCTCTTATTCCCTCTTATTTCCTAATATCTCCTACTTGTCCCTCAAAAATCCTAAATTTTCCTCCAATTTTCACAAATTTTAATTAAGTTAAATTAACTTTCGCTGCTTTTTAATTGATTTTTTGTACTCCGACACCTCTTAAATCCTCCTAGTTAGTGCGGTAGTCGCATAGCAAGCCATGTCAAATAGACGTTATAGGGGGGTAAAAATGAGTAAATAGCCAAAATCACCCACTTGTCAGAATTTGTGCAAAGGGCAACGACATATATTCGCTTCAGCACAAGTAGCTAATGAATACCTCTCCTCTGGCTACCGCCAGTCAACAAGGCGATCGCTTACCCTTAAAATTGACCAAATGCCACAAAAACACTACGCGGCGACTGAAATATCGCATCCAACCAATACTACTGCCCCTGAACCGAATGCGATCGCCCTGCCTGACTATTGGGTGCAACCCGATTTCAAATTTGGCGATGCAGTAACAGACAATGAAGAATCTTATATCGTCATGGGCCTAGTAATGGACACAGACTTGGACATTTGGAAGTACCTGTGTCGCAGCCGAGATAACACAGAACACTTCTTCTGGGAACATCAACTCAGACTTGCTTAAACTTCCAGCACGAAATATTGAGACTTTGTTGAGCGACGGCGATCGCGAATAGCCGTCCTCAACAACAAAGCACGATTGGCTGTAAACCATGCTCAACAATGATGCAATTTACAGGCTTAAAACATCACAGTCAAAAGCTACAAGCAATCCAGACAGCAGTATCCACCCTCGAATCAGCCATCTGGATGATAAAAACTGCTCTATTAGCTTCTCACTAATGCAACTTGTGACCGAATAAAACATAAACCGAAAGAAACAGGCTCA
>DMHA01000323.1 GCA_003449615.1 Flavobacterium sp. | reverse complement strand
TGAAATTCGACCTCAATTCCTTTTGGGATATAGTTTGCCACCAATGTTGGAATACCAATACCGAGGTTGACAAAGTATTTGTCTTTGACTTCTTGGGCGATGCGTTTGGCTATTTGTTCTTTTGTTAGCATAGATGTTTTTTTAAACCATTAAGAAAAATTAAAGATTATTAAGTTTTTATATTATTCTTATAGGTAATAATGATTACTTGACAAATTAGGTTCGCTATAATAGATTATATTATCTTCTTCAAGTTCAATAAGCTTTTGTCTAATTGGTGTGTAATCTACTTTCGCTGGAATTTCAATTACAAAATAACCTTCATTAAATTTTTCAGATTCACAACCAAAATTATTGAAAATTTCCCGTAAATCATTTGCTGGAATTTCTTCGTTTACTACAACAACTTGTATTGTTGAATTTCCTGAATGTTCAATGGTTTTTCTATAAGTTAATCTTTCTTCGTCTTGGTCATATTCAGCAAATACGATATCGTCACAAGATACTGAGGCATAAAAAGGAATATTGTCTAGTTTGTACAAACCTTTTTCTGCATTAATTGTTGTAGCCCACATTGTTTCTACTGTCCACTCATCTAATACATTGCTAAAGAATTTGAACAGTATTTTTACATCTTGTTTTTCCATATTAAGAGCCTATTTTCTTTCTCGAACTGAACACTAAATACTGAATACTATTGTTTCCCTCATCATTTTCTTATCGATTGCTATTACTTCCTATTATATACAGGTTTTTATAAAATCCTGAATTGATCTAATTTAAAAACCAGAAACACCTTATACAAAAGTTTGTTTTGGGATAGTTTTGAAGTTATTATTTTTGAAAAAGCGAAGAAAAAAATCAAGCTGATTTGCTGAAAACGATTTTAAATAATCCAGCTTGTCTTTGTTTATATCAAAGCAATAATTAGTAAATTCCGTTGAATAAAAATCATTTATAAGTAAGTCTAAATTATCATTTCTAAAATCTTCTTCTTCAAAATAAGGGTTTGACTTTAAATCCAAAACACTACAAATATCAAAATATATTTCAATTCCCGAATTGGGATTGAAATAAACAATACCCGTTTCAAAATCCTCCTCAAATTCAATTGAATTTGGTGCATCATTTATTCGAAGGCCTTCATTTTTCATTCTTTTGTTAGACTCTTCTATTTCTTTTTTACTTAATTTTAATTTGTTTTTGTAATAATCAAAGAAATGATGTATAAAATCATTAATCTCCTTTTTTTCTAAAAATGTAAGGGGTAAATTGTTATTGTACGCTAAAAATCTTTCGTATTGTAATTTTAAATGCTTCTTAATCTCATTTTCATTTTCTAAAAAACTTACTTCGTGCCTACTTTCAATTGAGTTTTTTTCGTCTAAAATTAAATTAGCATCAAAAGGAGAAATTATAGATGTTCCAGAAAACCACCATTCATTTTGCCATTTTACAATACCAATTGTTAGAATAGCATCTTTTTTTAGAATAGTATGATGGTCATAAGATGATTTCAAAAGATTAAATTTTTTACCAGATGCAATATGTTCCAAATAAACATATTTGCTGTCAATTTTATTTTTAAATAAAAATTTGCCTCGGATTTTTTTCGAAATATGGAGTAAATCTTTATGAAGCTTGTTATTTTTCCCTACAATATATGCAGCCCACTCGTTACTGCCAAGTGCCAATAATTTTGATTTTGTATCTAGCAGAAATTGATCTTTTAATTCATATAAAACAACCTCAAAGCTTTCATTATATTGATGTTCTGATACAGATTCTATTTGATCTTGAAATCTTTCAAACACATCAATTTTCAATAAATAATTGTTAAAGAATACTTTTTCTATAAAATAGCGTACCTTATAATAATCATTTTCATTTGGGTCTAAAAAATAATAATTTTTAAGCACTTGATTTTCTGGGGCATCATCATAATTATCGTCAAAAACATCATAAATATCTTCTACAATATCAATAATATAGCTATTAAAAAAACCTATTAATGAATTTTCATTTTTTATACTTACAAAATACCATATCAAAAAATGAATGTCAACTGAATTTATTTCATCTTCAAAATATTCTTCAGAATATTCAAGTGGAACGAATGAATTATAAAGCTCATAATGTTTTGTTGTAAATGCTTTCCAGATATTAGTTTGAGATATAATATCTTCAAAATAAGCAGTTAAAAAACAACAAAGTTCTTTAATTTCACTTAATGATAGTTTTTGAAAAATGATTTGATTATTTGTGTTTTTTAAAGTAGTGAATACTTTATTGCAAATGCTTAAATAGTAAATATCCGTTTTAGAATTGATTGTTTTTGGTTTGAATTTTTGCCAATCGGGAAGAAAAATTCTATTATTATTTTTGATAACTTTCATTTTTTCTTTAGTCTATTTTGGTTTTAAGGTGTTGTTAAATACATAAAAATTCATTATTGTTTTCAAACTGAAAACAGCGACTAAACACTATTTTTCCCTCACCGTTCTCTTCTCAATCCTTTTCTCATATTTTTCCCCTTGAAAGATGCGTTGCACGAAGATTCCGGGAGTATGAATTTGGTTGGGGTCGAGAGTTCCTGCTTCGACTAATTCTTCTACTTCGGCGATGGTGATTTTGGCAGTCCCAGCCATACAGGGATTGAAATTTCGGGCGGTTCCTTTGAAGATGAGGTTTCCTGCTGTGTCGCCTTTCCATGCTTTTACAATCGAAAAATCAGCTTTGAAAGCCAATTCCATTACGTGCATTTTTCCGTTGAATTCTCGGGTTTCTTTGCCAATGGCAACTTCGGTTCCGAAACCTGCCGGTGTGAAAAAAGCAGGAATTCCAGTTTGGGCTGCACGACAACGTTCGGCTAAAGTTCCTTGCGGGATGAGTTCTACTTCGAGTTCGCCAGAAAGCATTTGGCGTTCGAATTCGGCATTTTCTCCCACATAAGAAGAAATCATTTTTTTGATTTGGTGTTTTTGCAAAAGCAATCCTAGACCAAAATCATCTACTCCGGCATTGTTGGAAATACAGGTGAGATTGGTCGTTTCTTTTTTGACGAGTTCGGCAATGGCGTTTTCGGGAATGCCACACAATCCGAAACCACCCAAGATTAAGGTCATTCCATCTTCGATTCCTTGGAGCGCTTCTTGTACGTTGTTTACTTTTTTGTTGATCATCTTGATTTTTATTAAAGCTTCCAGCCTTCAAAAGGCTGGAAGCTAAAGGCTGGAAGCTTTAAAGATTACGCAATGACTTTTACAACCCGAATTCCTCAATTTCTTGTTCTACAACCGTGGTGTCTTTTGCAACTGCTGGACGGGTGTAACAATCTACTTTTATAGAAAGATTGGAAGGTCTGTCAAAAGGTTCTTTGGACACTTTTAGGGTTTCATCTTCGTAACAAAGTTTCATAAAATAGCCCCAAACAGGCAAGGCTGCTGTAGCTCCTTGACCATAAGTTAGGCTTTTGAAACGAGCCGAACGGTCTTCGCAACCTACCCAAACTCCAGTAACTAGATTAGGTACCATTCCCATAAACCAACCATCGGACTGATTTTGTGTGGTTCCGGTTTTTCCGGCGATTGGATTGGTAAACATATACGGATAGCCTGTCCAGCGGTTGTCTCCGCTACCCCCACCTTGTGTTCTTAATCGTACTCCTGAACCTGTTTCGGTAACGCCTTCGAGCAATTTGATTACTGCAAAAGCAATGTCTTTATTCAACACATCGTGTGATTCTGGGATAGGTTCGTAAATGACTACACCGCTTTTATCTTCGATTCGGCTAATGAATTGTGGTTTTACATAAACGCCATGATTAGCAAAAGTTCCGTAGGCAGCAACCATGTCTTCTACGGTAATATCAACGGCTCCAAGAGCAATGGAAGGTTGTGCAGGAATATCCGATTTTACGCCTAATTTATGAGTTAATTCGACAACGGCTTCTGGACCTGTTTTATCAATCAATTTTGCCGAAATGGTGTTGATAGAATTTGCCAATCCTTGTTTCAAGGAGACCATACCTCGATAGGAATTATTGGAATTTCTTGGTTCCCAATCTTCGGTCACGTGATGACGTCCTTTTCGAATCATAAATGGTCCGTCGAGAATAGTATCGCAAGGTGACATTCCCAATTGTTCGATAGCGGTTGCATAGACAAACGGTTTGAATGTTGACCCTACTTGTCTTGCACCTTGACCAACGTGATCATACTGAAAATATTTGTAATTAATACCGCCAACCCAAGCTTTGATGCTACCTGTTTGAGGTTCCATAGCCATCAAACCCGATTGCAGAAAGTGTTTGTAATATCGGATGGAATCAAAAGGAGTCATAATGGTATCTCTTTCGCCTTTCCAAGTGAAGACTTTCATTTTGGTTTTTTTGCTGAAAGAAGCTATGATTTCCTCTTCGGATTTCTCCATTTCTGCCATGACTGTCCAACGATAGGAGGCTTTCATAGCCTGATTCATGATGCGGTCGGTTTCGGCTTTCGAAATGTTTACAAATGGAGCATTTTTATTGTTTTTGGATTCATCGAAAAATTGCTCTTGCAAGTTTGCCATGTGTTTTTCAACGGCTTCTTCGGCGTGCAATTGCATTCTGGAATCGATGGTGGTGTAGATTTTCAAACCGTCTTTGTAGATGTTATAATCCGACCCATCGGGTTTTTTGTTTTCTTCCATCCATTTTTTCAAATAATCGCGCAAATATTCTCTGAAATAGGTGGCTGTTCCTTCGCGGTGACTTTCGAGTTTGAATTTTAAGGAGATTGGTAAAGCTTGCAATTTTTCTTTTTGTCCTTCGGTAATAATCCCCTCTTTTTCCATTTGCGAAAGCACCACATTTCTACGGTTTTTAACGCCTTGCGGATTTTTGACAGGATTGTACAAACCTGAATTTTTAAACATTCCGACTAATATTGCCGATTCGTCAATGGTTAAATCTTTGGGTGCTTTTGAAAAATAAGTTTGCGCTGCCGAACTCACTCCAACCGAATAATTTCCAAAATCATAGACGTTGCAATACATGGCGATGATTTCGTTTTTTGTATATTGTCGTTCCAATCTAATGGCGATAATCCATTCTTTCATTTTTTGGACAATTCTAAAAGGCAGAAATTTGGAGCCTTCGCCGTGGAATAATTGTTTGGCCAATTGTTGTGTTAAGGTACTTGCTCCTCCGCTTGTTCCTAAACTGAAAACAGCTCTTAAAGTTCCTCTGCCGTCTATTCCTGAATGTTCGTAAAAACGCACATCTTCGGTTGCTACCAGCGCATCGACAAGGTTTTTTGGCAAGTCGGAATATTTTAATTGCGACCTGTTTTTTTCGAAATATTTTCCCAAAATCACTCCGTCTGATGAAATAATTTCAGTCGCTAAATTAGAATCTGGATTTTCTAAATCCTCAAATGAAGGCATCGAACCAAATAGTCCCCAAGAGGCAAATAAGAAAAATAATAATATGCCTCCTAGTCCATAAAAGAAAATTTTCCAAAATTTCTTTTTGTAGTAGTTAATGTCCTTTTCGATATTTTTTGTCTGAATATTGTTTTTTTGAATTGCCATAATTAGTTTTTAATCTAAGTTTTCTATTCTAAAACCCACTTCTGTAATTCCGTCTAATTTTATAATTCCTGGAACTTTGCCGTTTTCTCTAACCGCTTGTTTGACATTCACTTTGTATTTTCCTCTAAATCGTACTTTTTCTTTATAAAAAAGTTTGTTTTCTTTTAAATCCGAAAAACCATCTCCCATCAGTGAACCATCAGGATTCGCCATTTGATACTCTAGCGTATCTACTTTTGTAAAACCATTTGGCATTTCTAAAGCCACAATCAAAAATATATTATTGAAGGGGTAATCGTTATTGTCTCTCAAAGTTACAAAAAGATTGTATCGTTTTGTCGAGTCTAATTCGGGTAAATTAAATGATACAATACTGTCTTTGTGCCAAGCTCTTCCTACTGATTTATATTCGTCAAAAACCCTTTTTTTGTCACAAGAAAAAAAGAGAATCACGATTATAATAAGTAATGCGTTATTCCTTATTCTCATTTCTAGTAATAATTATGGGTTTTCTTGTTATTGCTGGTTTATTCTCGTTTGTAGCTGAAGGTTTTAAATTGTTATTTTGCCTATTTCTATTGTTATTACCATTTCTATTTTTATTACCATTGCTATTGCTATTACCATTGCTATTGCCATTACCATTGCTATTGCCATTGTTATTGCCATTGTTATTGCCATTGTTATTTGCAACAATCAAATTATCCCCATTTTTTCTTTTTTTATTAGATTTGTTCTTTTTCTTGGGTTGGTCAAAACGGGTTAAACTTTCTTGACCCATAGCGTTATTGAAGTGTTTTTCTGGCTCTTGAACAATTTCAATGGCATATTCTTCAAGAGAAATTACTTTGTTTTTGAGTTTATTTTCGGCGATGATTTCGTTGACTTGCTCGATTTTTAGGGTATGCCAATTGGCAAAATCATTGGTATAAGCAAACCACATCAATCCTTTGAAAATATCTTGTTTTTGACAAATAGCGTCTCCTTTTTCGGTCACTAATTTGGTTTCAAAACTTGGAAATCCTTTCAAGGCATCCATATAGGTGTCGAGTTCATAATTCAAACAGCATTTTAATTTTCCGCATTGACCAGCCAGTTTTTGTGGGTTCAAGGACAATTGTTGGTAACGTGCTGCCGAGGTATTGACGCTTCTAAAATCGGTTAGCCAAGTGGAACAACACAATTCTCTTCCGCAAGATCCAATGCCTCCCAGACGAGATGCTTCCTGACGAAGACCTACTTGTTTCATCTCGACTCTGGTGCTGAATTCTTT
The DNA here is from genome assembly GCA_003449615.1 of Flavobacterium sp. Taxonomy (GTDB): domain Bacteria; phylum Bacteroidota; class Bacteroidia; order Flavobacteriales; family Flavobacteriaceae; genus Flavobacterium. The sequence continues at coordinate 11,461 of DMHA01000323.1, read as the reverse complement.
CGCAAAATCTTTAATTAAAAGTCTAAAATCGACTCTGTCATTAGCTGTATAATAGAAAGTAGCTTTGGACCCATCGCCTTGAAATTCAATATCGGAAATTTTCATTTCCAATTTTTGGGCAATGGCTAATTCACGCGCCCGAACCTTCATCGGTTCTTCCTTATCTCGTGCCAAAGACCAAATATCTATGTCTCTTTGAGAGGCTTTTCGATAAACTTTAGGGACATCGGTATTCAAATGATTGACTCCTTTTTTCTTCATTTGGATTTTTACCAACTCGCCTGTAAGTGTAACAATTCCAATGTCGTGTCCTGGTGAAGCTTCGGTAGCAACAATGTCGCCAATGCTTAAAGTGAGTTTTTCGGTATTGCGATAAAATTCTTTTCGCCCGTTTTTGAATCGTACTTCTACACAGTCAAAAGGAGCTTCGCCATTGGGTAAACTCATATTGGAAAGCCAGTCGAAAACCGTTAATTTGTTGCAGCTATCGGTGCCGCAAGTCCCATTATTTTTACAACCCTTTGGAGCACCTCCATCAGAAGTTGAACAACTTGTACATGCCATAATTTTATATGTCGTATTGCGATAGACGCAATTTAAGTTTGTAAACGTTTAGTTTGTAAAGATATTATTTTTAGTTTCAAGTTTCAAGTTTAAGTTTTCAAGTTTTGAAACAAAAACCATCAATTCCTCTTTTACAGAAAATGATACTGTTTTTTATGTAAAATTCTGTTTTTTTTGTTAGGTTTCCTTCACCGAAATAATTTTCACCGGACAAGCTTTGGCAGCCAATTCGCAACTTTCGGTTATGGAGTGGTCAGGAGATTTTAAAGTAAAAAAACCTTTGGCATTGACACTTTTGATTAATACCGATTTGCCGTCTTTTTTGGACATTTGAAATTGAACGGGAGCCATTTCAACACAATAATTGCACCCAATACATTTGGCTCTTTGGAGTGTTACAATGACCATTAGGCTTCTACGATTTTATATAATTTGTCGGACATTCTAATTCTGAAAGGCAATTTTAAAGTGCAGTCATCTCCTTTGGTGGCTTTTTCGGCTTCGGTATCATTGACATACATTTCCTCGATAATCATTTCTTGCGCTCCGGTGCTTGGACCTGTAACCAATATTTTATCTCCAATTTGAATGTCATAAGCCTCAATTTTGAATTGTCCAACAGAAGCTTTGGGAAAATAATGGGTTCCTTTCCCCACATATACTTTTTTCTGGGTTGCCATCGATCCTGAAACATCGCTCCATTCGCCCAATTCTTGTCCCAAATAATAGCCCGACCAAAAACCACGATTGTAAACCGTACCCAAAGCTTCCATCCAAACGGCTACTTTTTCTTTCGAGAAAGTACCTTCATAATAACTGTCTATGGCTTCACGATAGGTTTTGATTACTGTTGCCACATATTCAGGAGCACGTCCACGACCTTCGATTTTCAAAACTTGAATGCCAGAATCTATCACTTGATCCAGAAAATCTAGCGTGCACAAATCTTTGGGTGACAATAAATATTCGTTATCCACTTCTATTTCGAAACCAGTTTCTTGGTCGGTAAGCGTATATTTTTTGCGGCAATTTTGCTTGCAAGCCCCACGATTTGCCGATGAATTATCCGAATGTAAACTCAAATAACATTTTCCAGAAACCGCCATACACAAAGCACCGTGACCAAAGATTTCTATTTCTACCAATTTCCCGTTTGGTCCTTTGATTTGTTCTTTTTCGATTTGTATAGTAATATTTTTCACTTGACGCAAACTCAATTCACGGCTTAAAACCATCGTATCGGCAAATAGACTGTAGAATTTTATGGTTTCGATATTGGTAATATTCAATTGGGTCGAAATATGAACTTCCATACCTATGCCTCTTGCCATGGCAATCACCGCTTGGTCAGAGGCGATTACTGCAGTAATATTAGCTTCTTTGGCTTTGGCCAATAATGTTTTTACGACCGATAAATCGTGATCGTAAATAATAGTGTTTAAAGTCAAATACGTTCTAATTTTTTTGGTTTCACAACGTCGGGCAATTGCTTCCAAATCACCCATCGTAAAATTTACCGTTGCTCGGGCGCGCATATTCAATTGTTCTACACCAAAATAAACCGAATCCGCATTATTGTCAATGGCTGCTTGAAGCGATTCAAAATTTCCGGCCGGAGCCATTAGCTCTATTTTATGGGTTGTTGTCATATTAATTTTTTAATCCCACGGTTGAAACCGTGGGTTATGGTTGTTTTTTATTTGAGCTTGTTTTTTTTCCATTGCCCATGGTTTCAACCGTGGGGATAAATAATCTATATCTTAAAAGTCAAAACATCAGATTTTCCTTTTTTGAAAATTTTATTTCCATTTTTAACACCTCTACGAATTTCCTTTTGTTCTTCTTCCGAAAGATGAATTACATCAACACATTCCGAGGAACAACAACCTTCCATGGCAGTTTTGCAATCCTCACATTGGATAAAAAGCAAATGGCAACCTTCGTTCACGCAATTCGTATGCACATCGCAAGGTTTTCCGCATTGATGGCATTGCGAGACAATATCATCGGTGATTCTTTCGCCCAAGCGATGGTCGAAAACAAAGTTTTTGCCAATAAATTTGCTTTCTAGACCTTCGGCTTTGACTTGTCGGGTGTATTCTATAATTCCCCCTTCGAGTTGATAGACGTTTTCAAAACCTTTGTGTTTGAAGTATGCGCTGGCTTTTTCGCATCGAATGCCGCCAGTGCAATACATCAACAAGTTTTTGTCTTGTTTGTGTTCCGAAAGTTGGTTTTCGATAATGGGTAAACTTTCTCTAAAAGTGTCCACATCGGGTTTTATGGCATTGGTAAAATGACCTATTTCTGATTCGTAATGATTGCGCATATCGACTACAATCGTGTTGGGATCTTCCAATAATTCATTAAATTGTTTGGCTTTGAGATGAATCCCAATATTGGTCACATCGAAAGTTTCATCTTCCAATCCATCGGCAACAATCTTGTCACGGACTTTTATGGTGAGTTTCAGAAAAGAATAATCATCGTGTTCGACGGCGATATTCAACCGAATTCCTTTCATGAAATCGTATTTTTCGATAGTGTCTTTAAAGGCATAAAAATGATCTGCAGGAAGCGATAATTGGGCGTTAATTCCTTCATTGGCAACATAAATTCGACCTAAAACATCGAGAGTATTCCAAGCAAGAAAAAGTTCATTTCTGAATTGGGTAGGGTTTTGTAAATGCGCATAAGCATAGAAAGACAGTGTGAGTCGCTGTTTTCCGGCGTCATCAATCATGACGGCTCGCTCTTCTGCGCTTAAAGTGTTGTACAGTTGCATGCTATAAACAATTAAGTTGAGAAAATTAGTGGTGCAAAAGTAGAAAAATTAACCACAAAGTTCACAAGATTTTTGCAAAGTTGACAAAGGGAAAAATAAAAAACCACGTGTAAACGTGGTTTTAGAGTATGTATAAAATCTAATTTTTAGTTGATAATGGTGCAAACACCATTGACACATTTCACTTCGGTTGGGGGCATTACAAACATACAATCTGACATTGCATTGGTTTGAATGTTATGTAGGTTTTCCAAATCATTATAATTTTTTACCATTTCTTGCAGTTTCGTCAAGTTGACACCATTCGAAAAAAGCAGATAAGTTCTAGGGCCACCGCAAGGTTTTGAACCAAAAGCAATAAAACCGCAACCCACACTTTCGGAACAACTAAAACTGTTAATATAGTTCTGAATTTCCTGCTTTTTGGTTTCTAATTGTGTTGAAGTTATTGTTTCTTGAGAATCATTCAAATCTGTACATTGAAAACTTTGTAGCAGGATTGAAAGTACTAATATTTTAAAAAACCATTTCATATATAGATATTTATTGTTTTTTATCGGTCTTATGTAATTGCCTCGCCTGTTCACTTCGTTCGAGTCGCATATATCTTCATCGATGTTTACATCGAATTTCCGTTATGCTCATTTCATAACTTTTATAATAAGAGTTGTTTACAATAGTGTAAAATTAAAAAAGTTTATTAAAAAAACAATAACATGAGTAGTAAGAATTGCATATTGTTGTATTGCATAATGTAAAACTTTTAAAAAAGCAAAAAGCTTCCAGCCTTTAAAAGGCTGGAAGCTTTAAAAGGCTGGAAGCTTTAAAAATCTTTAATTCTTAGTGAATTTAGTGCAGATTAACAATACTCGTTGAAAGCGTCTTTCAAGTTGTCAGCAATTAGTTCGGCAGGGCGACCTTCGATGTGGTGACGCTCTAGCATGTGAACCAATTCACCGTCTTTGAACAAGGCGATACTTGGCGAAGAAGGAGGAAAAGGGAACATGTGTTGTCTGGCAGCATCAACCGCTTCTTTATCGACACCTGCAAAAACGGTGATTAATTGACCTGGTTTTTTGGCATTGTCTAAACTCATTGCCGATCCTGGTCGAGCATTTCTAGCAGCACAACCACAAACAGAGTTTACCACCACTAATGTTGTTCCCTCGGCTTTTATAGCAGCATCTACTGCTTCGGCACTATGTAAATCTTGAAAACCAACGGAGGTCAATTCAGCTTGCATTGGCAATACCATTTCTTGTGGATACATATTATTTTTGTTTAAAATTGTTTAAAATTTTCTTTATTTAAAGATTTGCAAAGTTACAAAGTTTCAAAACAAGATATAAGAACGAATTATAAAGTTTTGTTATAGTTTGATAGGAATCCAATAATTTTTGTAATCACTCCTTATATTCATTTTTGTAAAGTTTCATAAAATTGTTGATGAATCTAAATTTAATTCAAAAATTACAAACAGAATACAAACAAAATGTACTGTTTTCTGTATTTTAATAACAATAGTTTTGATTTCAAATTAAATCGTTTCCAAATTTATAAAAACACTTCTTAAGGGTTAAGAAATATTAAAAAATTTAGTAACTATTCTTATATAATGTATATTTGTCAACGCTAACGAAAACGTTTTCTCAAACGTTATTAATTTAAAAAATATGTCACAAAGTATTACTACATTCATTGAATCGGTTGCCAAAAAAAATCCAAACGAGCCTGAATTTTTGCAAGCAGTTATGGAAGTTGCCGAAACGGTAATTCCATTTATTGAAGAAAATAAAAAATACCAAAACAAAATGCTTTTGGAAAGAATGGTCGAGTCTGATCGTATCATTATTTTTAGGGTAGCTTGGATTGACGATAAAGGCGAAACCCAAGTTAATAGAGGATACAGGATTCAAATGAATTCAGCCATTGGCCCTTATAAAGGAGGAATTCGGTTTCATCCTTCGGTAAATTTAAGCATTTTGAAATTTCTTGCTTTCGAGCAAACCTTTAAAAACAGTCTTACCACATTGCCTATGGGTGGCGGAAAAGGTGGAGCCGATTTTGATCCAAAAGGGAAATCAGATAATGAAGTAATGCGTTTTTGCCAAGCCTTTATGACTGAATTATCTAAACACATAGGTTCCAATACCGATGTTCCTGCAGGAGATATTGGTGTAGGCGGAAGAGAAGTTGGTTATATGTTTGGTCAATACAAAAGGCTCCGAAATGAATTTACTGGAGTTTTAACAGGAAAAGGAATTTCATTTGGTGGTTCTTTAATACGTCCCGAAGCAACAGGATACGGAAATGTGTATTTTGCCAATAGTATGCTAACCACAAAAGGAGAAAGTTTTTCGGGCAAAACAGTGGTGGTTTCTGGTTCTGGAAACGTGGCACAATATGCCGTAGAAAAAGCCACTCAACTCGGCGCAAAAGTAGTTACAATGTCAGATTCTGCTGGGTATATTTATGATGCCGATGGGATTGATGCAACTAAATTAGCCCACATCATGGAAATAAAAAATGTATTGAGAGGTAGAATTAGTGATTATTTAAAACAATATCCCAACGCAAAATACTTTGCAGGAAAACGCCCTTGGGAAGTAAAATGTGATATTGCTTTGCCTTGTGCCACGCAAAATGAATTGAACGAAGAGGAAGCCAAAATGTTGGTTGCCAATGGCTGTATCTGTGTTTCAGAAGGTGCCAATATGCCCACAACGCCCGAAGCTGTTCATGTTTTTCAAAAAGCTAAAATATTATTTGCTCCCGGAAAAGCATCAAATGCTGGTGGAGTTGCCACTTCGGGACTCGAAATGTCTCAAAATTCTTTAAGATTAAGTTGGACCTCTGAAGAAGTGGACGAAAGATTAAAAGGAATTATGCTCGCTATTCACGCCTCTTGTGTGAAATATGGCACAGACTCGTCTGGCTATGTGGATTATGTAAAAGGAGCCAACATTGCAGGATTTGTAAAAGTTGCCGATGCTATGTTGGCACAAGGAGTGGTTTAGATTTTTTATAAATCTAAGTTTTACGGTTATATTTTATTCTAAAAGTTTTTTATCCTTGTGGGTAAAATATTTAAAAAACAATAAAATCCAGTTGACTTTAAATAATCATAAAGTTAGCTGGGTTTTTTGTTTGCTATTCCTACCTTTGCAACAAATGAAAAAGAAATTTGTCATAGTAAATGCTTTTCTGGCAGTTGCAGTATTGTTCTCGATGCTGTTTCAGTTTGTGCATAGTTATGAGCATTTGGCAAAACTATTTTCTGAAAAAGAATGTCATCACAAATACACTTCAAGCCACGAAATTACACATCAACATCACAATTTTGAACATTGTTTTGTGTGTCATTTTAGCATAAGTAACTTTGTAGCTTCAGATATTCATCATTTTGAATTTCAAAAAACAATCTTTTCCTCTGAATATTCTTTTTTCAAATCCAGTGAAATTACTCAATTCTTCAAAGGAAGCCTTTTTGCGCTTCGAGCTCCACCGATTATTATTGTTTAATCAGTTTATAGATTTCAAAAAGACCTAACAGGTTTTGAAAACCTGTTAGGTCTAAACTTCCATTTAACAATAAAATCATTCAAATGAAAAAATTCATAATTGCCCTATTCATAGGGTTTTCGGCTATTCTTCAGGCACAAAAGACCACAGAAAAAAATCAAGATACCATTCATAAAACCAAACCTTTTGTGTTGGATGAGGTCATAGTTTCGACAGCTTTCAACAAAATTCAATCGCAAAATATGATGAAAGTGGAACACGAAAGCATCAAAGAATTGCAACAAAAAGGAACTGCCACTTTAATCGAAGGATTGGCAACCATTCCGGGAGTTTCACAAATTTCTACAGGAACTTCTATTGGAAAACCCGTCATTCGAGGGTTGAGTGGCAACCGAGTTTTGGTCTATTCGCAAGGGGTTCGAATCGAAAATCAACAATTTGGCGATGAACACGGTTTGGGATTAAATGATGCCGGCATCGAAAGTGTCGAAGTCATCAAAGGGCCAGCTTCCTTGCTTTATGGTTCAGATGCTTTGGGTGGGGTTTTGTATTTGAATCCTGAAAAATTTGCCGATGCCAATAGTTTTATAACCAATTTCAGCCAGAAATTTTTCTCCAATACTCTAGGAAGTAATTCCACTTTGGGAATTAAAACCTCATCCGAAAATTGGAAATTCTTGGCTCGTGGAGCTTACAACACCCATTCTGATTATAAAATTTCGGGAGGCGATCGAGTTACCAACACCCGTTATGATGAAACCGATTTCAAAACGGGAATTGGCTACAGCAACTCGAAATTTTCGAGTATTTTCCGCTACAATTACAATAATTTAGATTTAGGGATTCCAGAAGAGGGAATTGCAAAGCAAACTACCAGCAAAAAAACAGAATATCCCAAACAAGGTGTTTCCAATCATTTGTTGAGTTGGAATAACATCTTCTTCTTTCAAAAATCAAAACTAGATGTCGATTTGGGTTATATCTCGAATGACAGAAGCGAATTTGAAGATAGTGATATTGCTGTTTTACAAATGAAGTTGAAAACTTTCAATTATAATGCAAAATACCATTTGCCAAAATTGGGCAAATTTGAATCCATTATTGGAATTCAAGGAATGAATCAAACCAACAAAAATTTCGGCAGCGACTATTTAATTCCTGATGCTACAACCAATGATTTTGGCTTTTTTGGAACAGGAATTTATGAATGGAAATCGAATGTCATTCAGGCAGGATTGCGTTTCGACAATAGAAACATCTCGACAACAGCACACGGAATTTCGGGCGATGAGGGTTCTTTTGAAGCCATCGATAAATCATTCGATAGTTTTAATGCGTCATTGGGTTACAAAACCAATTTGGCCAAAGATTTGTCTTTGAGATTGAATGTTGCCTCTGGATTTAGAGCTCCAAACTTGGCGGAACTCACTTCAAACGGGGTTCACGAAGGAACAAATCGTTATGAAATTGGAAACCCCAATTTGAAAACAGAGCAAAATGTGCAAACCGACCTAAATTTAGAATACAAAAGCAGCCATTTCGAGTTTTTCGTTAACGGATTTTACAATCACATCAACAATTTTATTTATACTTCGCCAACTGGAGCAATCATTGACGATAACGCTGTTTTTGATTATATTCAAAATGATGCCCAATTATTTGGTGGAGAAATTGGCTTGCATTTTCATCCGCATCCATTAGATTGGTTGCATTATGAAACAAGTTTTGAAACCGTTACTGGCAAAAAACAAAATGGTAATTACTTGCCACTTATTCCTGCAAATAATTGGAACAACAACATTAGAACCGAGTTTAAAATTAATAACTGGTTTAAAGAAGGTTTTGCCGCTGTAAATGTTTCTACCACTTTCAATCAAAATAATGTGAGTGGTTTTGAAACAAAAACCAATGGATATACTTTGATAAATCTTGGTTTTGGCGGAAAAGTAAAATTCGGCAACACTGTTTTTGATCTAAATTTGAATGTCAATAATGTATTGGACAAAGAATATATTGCACACCTTTCTAGATTGAAAACCGATGGTATTTCAAATATTGGAAGGAATATTATTTTGGGATTGAATTTTAATATTTAATAGATTTCTTTCTTTCAGAGTTAAAAGCACCCAAAAACTGATTTAATGATTTTGGGTGCTTTTTTTAAGTTTTCATCAATAAACTAGCCTAAGAAAAAAAGTATTTTGCTTGCTTTTTTTTTGATTATTTAATCTGAAAGAATCTGTAAAAATAGTGTTCAAAAAAATCAAAAATCAAAAGGTTCTTCTACTGCCAATGAATCGACAGCGATGGAGTCTAACACTTTTAATTTCAAAAAAGAATGTGCGTTTCCTGTTAATTGAAGCGGAATAGATTCGCCTATGGTATCTTCGGCAGTCAAAATTCCTCTTCGCAACATCAAATTATTTAGGAATTTTTGTTGCTGAATGGCAAACGATTTTAGTTTTCCATCTTGGTCAAATTGCCACATAAATTTGTTGGGTTTTGGAATGATAGTAGCCAAAAATAAACATTCTTTCAAGGTCAGATTTGCTGGTTTTTTTTGAAAATAAAATTGACTTGCTTCGCCAATTCCGTATATATTTGGTCCCCATTCGATGATGTTGAAATAAACTTCGAGCATTCGTTCTTTGCTGGCGATTCTGTTGTTTTCGAGAATGTAAACCAATAGAATTTCTTCTAGTTTTCGGGAGGCTGTTTTTTCTCGAGTTAGAAACACATTTTTGATTAATTGCATACTAATTGTGCTGGCACCACGGGAAAATTTCTTGGTGCGAATGTTTTTTAGAATCGATTGTTTGAAGGCTTCGGTAATAAAACCCCGATGCGAGAAAAACGAAGGGTCTTCCGAGGTCAATACACATTTTTGCAAATAAGGCGAAATTTGATCTAAAGGAGTGTAATTTGGATTTTCGGAACCCACCAAAACGGGACGTTGTTGCACGTTTTGAATGATGGCACGATAAACAAATTCTGAGTTGAGTTTGTTCAAATTGGCTTCGCCATATTTGATGATTTTTAGATTATCTTTCTTCAAATTACTTTCAAAAATCAGTCGATTGGGTTTGTTTTTGTTGAACATAAAATTCAATTGATAGGCAAACTTGCCTTGTGCCTCCATTCCTTGAAAATGGGTAAACAAACCATCGGGAAGCGAAGTAATAAAATCCTGTGCTTGCATCTTCGGAATGGATACTTTGAGTTTGTAAATGGTGTCCTCTTGGGTTTCATATTCCAAATAAGGATGCAATTTTACTTTGTTTAATTGAACCGTAGAACTGCTGTCGATTGATACAAAATCAGAACCCAACAAGAACCTAAAGTCAAATTTTGCCTTTTTGATAGTCACGTCTTTTTTGGCAATTTTGGGATGATTAATCATCAAATTCACAACAGATGCAAAACCGTCTATGTGTAATTCACCTCCCGATTTGTCTATGTTTTGAATGTTAAGATGAATGGAATCGAAGCTAGATTTCAGAAGGAATCTTTCGTCAAGATAGGGTATTTTAATTGTTCCCGTATTGCAATTGAAAAACCGAATATCGGCTTTTTTATCTCTTGGATTGGCAAAACCAGAAATACAAATTTGCTCTGTAAAAGCTTTGGTTTTTACTGTAACAGTGGTTTCGAGTTGATTGTTGTTCAGTTTCAGTTTTTGGAAATTAATTGTGGTTTTTTTGCCATTATCGTCCAAACGGAATACAAGGTTTTCGACTTTCATATCGGTTGGAATCAAGTTCAGAACTTTCGAAATAATTTGATAGGCAAATTGGGCATAATCTCTTTTTGTGTTAGAACCATTACCGTCTTCCTTTTTTTTCAGGAAAGCATCATAATTACGTCCGTTTTTATTTTTAACCAATTGCACAAAACCCGTCTCCATTTCTAAAGTTCCTAACTGTATATCGCCCACCAACAATTGCCATAAATTGACACTGGTTTTCATTTTTTTTATGCTGAAAATTGTGTCGGCATTTTTAGGAACCAAAACTATATCCTGAAAACTCAAACCCGAAATTCCAACAAAAGAAGCCTCTCTTATCGAAAAACTTCCGTTATATTCACGCTCTATTTTGACAGCAACTTTAGCAATAGTTTGTTTTAATATTGCGTTTCTAAAAACCAAAAAAAATATAATTAGTAGCAAAATAGTGATTGCAACTATTTTTGTAATTAAAATTAATTTTTGTTTTCGGGTTTTCATAGACAAGAATTTAGTTAAGTAATAGTTTTCAAATCTAATTAAAAATTTGAAAGAAACTCATCGGCTGTAAAGGAAAGTTTAATAATCGAAACCAAATATTTTTAGGATATTTACCAATTTTATTGAAATTTGTTTCGTGAAATATAGGGAAAGTATGAATTAAAAACGAGAATATTAATATCTATTTCAATGCGTTCCGATAATTAATTATATTTTTGTTTCAAAGACTATTACTTATACCCAGAGTTCGATTATTATTAAAGTTTAATTAATTGATTTTCAGTTTTTTATTTTTTTTAATCTCCTGCAAGGTCTTTTTGACCTTGTAGGTATTAATTTCAAGACAAACACACCTACAAGGTTTT
>DMHA01000014.1 GCA_003449615.1 Flavobacterium sp. | reverse complement strand
CTGTAAAAAAAAGTTGAATACCAGAATTCCGTTCTCATTTATTATTTAAAAACAGTTACTTATTATTAATTTAATAAACAAACCAATAATAAATGACTTTTTGCTTTTTATATCTTTCAATTTTTGATAATAACTTAGTTGTTTTTACTTTCATTTTATATAAATTGCAACTTAGAATCAAAACTAAAAAGTATGTCAGAAAGAGGCGATGAAACGAATGCAGAAAGAGCAAGATTAAAATTAAGAACAGACAATAAAGGATGGAAAAAATGGGGCCCCTATTTGACGGATCGCCAGTGGGGAACAGTTAGAGAAGATTATTCCCAAAGCGGTTATGCATGGGGTAGTACAACTCACGACATGGCTCGTTCTAAAACTTACCGCTGGGGAGAAGAAGGCATAGGTGGAATATCGGACAATAAACAACATATTTGTTTTGCATTTTCGTTCTGGAATCACAAAGATCGCATTCTAAAAGAACGTTATTTTGGTTTAAATCCTGCAGAATCCAATCATGGTGAAGATGTCAAAGAGATTTATTTTTATCAGGATTCCACACCAACACATTCCTATCAAAAGATGCTTTATAAGTATCCACAAAAACCATTTCCTTATGAAAAAATAATTACCGAAAGTCAAAGACGTTCTCGTTTTGAGCCTGAATATGAACTAATTGACACAGGCGTTTTTGATAATGATGAGTATTTTGATATTACGATGGAATATGCCAAAGCCGATGAGCAAGATATTCTTATCAAAGTTACCGTAGAAAATCGTTCTAAACAGGCATCACCAATTACGGTTTTACCCACAATTTGGTTTAGAAACACTTGGAGTTGGGGCTACGAAAAATACAAAGACAAACCTACGTTAAAAGGAGTTGGTAAATCATTAATCGAAGTCGATCATAAATTAGTGGGGCATTTCAATTTATATGCAGAAAACGCAAAAGAAATTTTGTTTTGTGACAATAAAACCAATTATGAGAAATTATATGGTTCGCCAAATCTCTCGCCTTATTCCAAAGATGGAATTAATGATTATATCATCAATAAAAAACTTAAAAGTGTAAATCCTGAGGCAATTGGCACAAAAGCTTCAGTACATTATGATGATATCATTCCAGCTCTAAGCAAAAAAGAATATCGTCTTAGATTTACAAATACTTCCTCTGAAGATGCTTTTGTCGATTTTGAAACTATTTTCCAGAAACGAATAGACGAAGCAGACGAATTTTATGCTCAAATTCAAAAAGGGGTAACAGACGAAAAATTAAAATCCATCCAGCGACAGGCTTATGCCGGAATGCTTTGGACAAAACAATGGTATTATTATAACGTTTATGAATGGCTCAAAGGCGATCCATCAACACCAAAACCAGAGCAAGGAAGAAACGAAGGTAGAAATAGTACCTGGAAACATTTATACACTTCCAATATTCTCTCGATGCCAGACAAATGGGAATATCCTTGGTTTGCAGCTTGGGATTTGGCTTTTCATACTTTGCCTTTGGCGAGATTAGATCCTGATTTTGCCAAGAGACAGTTATTGGTCATTCTTCGAGAATATTATATGCACCCCAACGGGCAAATTCCTGCTTATGAATGGTCATTTTCTGATGTAAATCCTCCTGTTCACGCTTGGGCTACTTGGAAAGTATATGAAATTGACAAAGAAGCCAATGGAGGCGTAGGTGACACGATTTTCTTAGAACGTATTTTTCATAAATTACTACTCAATTTTACGTGGTGGGTCAATTTGAAAGACGAAAACGGAAACAATATCTTTGGTGGTGGTTTCCTTGGTATGGATAATATTGGGGTTTTTGATCGCTCTTATGACTTGCCAACAGGTGGACATCTTGAGCAAGCCGATGGTACGGGTTGGATGGCAATGTATTGCCTAAATATGTTGCGAATAGCTTGCGAAATATCATTAAAAAACCCAGTTTATCAAGATATGGCTTCTAAATTTTTTGAGCATTTTCTTCATATATCAGGTGCGATGCAATCATTAGGAGACAATAATTTAAGTCTTTGGGACGAGGAAGATGAGTTTTATTATGATATGCTTCATAAACCCAATGGAGACGCTGAATTATTAAAAATTCGTTCAATGGTGGGATTAATTCCATTATTTGCTGTCGAAGTTTTGACTTCAGATTTATTAGAAAAACTGCCTTTGTTCAAGCGTAGAGTGGAATGGGTTTTGAAAAACCGTCCTGATTTGGCGAGTTTAGTATCTAGTTGGTTTGCACACGGAAAAGGAGAAACACGTTTACTCTCGACCCTTAGAGGACACAGAATGAAAATGATTATTAAACGAATGTTTGACCAAAAAGAATTTTTATCAGATTTTGGTGTTCGTTCTATGTCCAAATATCACAAGCAAAACCCCTATAAATTTCACCATCACGGAGGAGTTATTCAAGTCGATTATACTCCAGCCGAAGCTACTGGAGATATGTTTGGCGGAAATTCCAATTGGAGAGGTCCCATCTGGTTTCCCATGAATTATTTGATTTTGGACTCTTTAGAAAAATTTCACACCTATTATGGCAAAGGATTCAAAGTAGAATTTCCAACTGATTCTGGTAATGAAATGAATCTTATGGATGCTTCAAAAGGAGTTGCAAAACGATTATTAGCGCTATTTATTCCGGGTGCTGACGGGAAAATCCCAATGTATGGCGAATATGAAAAATTTCAAAAAGATCCTCTTTTTAACCAAAATAATTTATTTTTCGAGTATTTTGATGGTGATACAGGCAAAGGTTTAGGTGCCAATCATCAAACCGGTTGGACGGGCTTAATTGCTGAAATTATTTGGCATTTGCATAAAGAAGAAGAGGAGGAAAAGGAATAAAACTTTGATTTTTGTTTTAAAAAAAGGCTCTTTTAAATATCTGAAAAAGCCTTTTAAAATTAAGGCTTGCTGAAAAACTCAAAACTCTTAAAATTATTTACATTCAGAAGTTTTTCTTAAATATCAAGTGTACGGTTTTTTTTAAAAATTTTATCAATGACCTTGCACTAGATTATTGGAAGACCACTATTATAGAATTTTTTTACGCTACTAATGTGTTATTTCCCAATTCTTCAAAAAAGTTACTTAAATTATATTCTGCGTTTACATTCATTACTTTTTCAACTTTTCGTAATAATGTCTCAGCTGTTATTGCACTTCCGTTAACATTTGTTCTATTATTTATGTAAGTTAATTGATTTGTAAATTGTCCAATAAAACTACTCGAAACAAAACTAAATTTGACTTGATTAGTTGGATAGTTTGGACTTTCAAAATTTTTCCACCATTTATTATTATTCAGCGTATTATCTTTTGCGTTATATTCTTCAACATACCTTATCATTTTATCTCTTTCGTTTGCGGGAATGTTAAAACCTTCTCGGTACGCTTTACTGTCCATAATTATGCAATCTTCTGGATTTTCTCTTGGATTAAAACCAATTATTTCAGGTCTATTTCCGCCTGAAAGATGTTTTGCAATAATTATTTCGTTTAATAACTCAACGATTCTTACTTCAAATTGTCTAGCACCAGTATTACCAGCAATGCTAAAATCTAGAATATCTAAATATTGATGGTCTAGGTAAATTAATTCCTCTCTTAATTGTTGTTTTGTTTGTTCTAAATTTGATGGACTAATTCTGATATGTCTTAAATTTATTGGTATTTCAAGCAATGCAATATTATCGGCAAGTTTAAATTTGTTTGCACTAAATGTAATTTCAAGTCCAATTCTCTTAAAATTTTTAATATCGTCTTTTATGGTTTCTTCTGTAATGTTTGGAACATTATTATTATCTAAATGTCTAATTATTTGTTCAATAGATTTTGGTTGGTTTATTAATTGTAAAATATAAGCCCTTCTGATTCTTAAAAAATCTTTGTCTAAACCTTTTGTTGCTAACATTTCAAATGATACATTTTTAATTGTTCCAGCATTTCTGCTGTACGCTCTGCAAGATCGAAACGCAGTTATTCCAGAAATTGAAATTTGATATGCTTGTAGGGTTTCTATAAATATTTCATTTCCAATTT
Organism: Flavobacterium sp.; assembly: GCA_003449615.1. Lineage (GTDB taxonomy): Bacteria > Bacteroidota > Bacteroidia > Flavobacteriales > Flavobacteriaceae > Flavobacterium. Next base: position 567 of record DMHA01000014.1, on the reverse strand, counting down.
GGATTGATACTATTTTTCTATTTTTTATAACCCAACCAATTTTATTATTAGAAAGCCAACCGCAAATCATTCTTGCATATTTATCGCTGGAGCCTTCCCAATTTTGTCTAATTTTACTTTTCTCAACTGTTGTTTCTGCTGAATTTAATGCTTGAATAAAAACATTTTGAGAGTAGGTCGAAAATCCATCTTCGCCTTTAAAACCTAATTCTCGTCCAATTTCAAATTTTGTTAAGTTTGGAGTTTCAGGTTCGTTTTCATACTGTGAATATAATAGTTCTAAAACCCTCACAACTGGTGGGTATTTCTTAAAAGCAGTTTTTATAATTTCAAATTTATTATCATCATTTCCTGATTGTGTTAATTCTAAACCAAATTCTGTAATTGTAAAACTATCGGTTTGTTCATTAAAACTTATAAAATTTAGTGTGTAAGCAAATCGAATAAAATTATCACAAGCCCAATCAACTATTCCTGTTCTGTTTTGACCAGGAAGCAAAACTTGAATTAAACTATCAACAATTGTATTTTCTGTTCTTGAACCAACTAATGAATTGTAGTCGATTA
>DMHA01000224.1:2023-3039 GCA_003449615.1 Flavobacterium sp. | reverse complement strand
GCAATATCAACAAAACCTTCGTTTGCAAGTTGTATTAAACCTTCTATTTCTCTTTCATTAACTTGAGGATCATTACCTAGCCAAGCTCCAACTAATGTTTTAATTCCAAATTTATGAGCGATTTTCGGGATAAATTCATTCCCTTCAGTACACGAAAATGATCGAACCCATTTAGTGTAAGGAGCAATTATTTTCATCCTTCTCATTACTTGCTCTTCGGTAATAATACTGCCAGGTTTTTGCCCTTCTTCATACGCACTAAAAGAAACTCCATGCATACCATTTTGAAGCGTTTCTCTCCATAATTGAGCCAAATCTTGAGATAGATTTTCAGGAACTTGAATTTTAGTTTCTTTTTTTTCGAGTGCCACTATTTTTTTATACTCTTCAATCGAAAAATAACGTTCTTCTTTATAGGACATGTCTTTTTTATTTATCGAATTGATTTAAACTTTTTCCATTTTAGAGAAAATTTAAATCACTTCATCTTAAAATTTCAATTTTTCATTTTTATCCCAAATTCCCCAATAAGCTCCAACCTCACCTTCAGGGCCTACTTTCCAAGATTCATCAAAAGAAGAAAAGTAAAACATTTCTATGTCATTTTGTTTAGACCAATTTTGGGAATCGATAAAATATTTCATAGCATTTTCTTTGGATGCAACCGCTCCTTTAAGAAAACCACCTTGACTGGGCCAACCAGTTTCGGTAATGATAATTCGTTTATTTTGACCCGCATACTTTGCCGATTCAAACATACTAATCATGTGGTTAAACGAATATTCGATAGGACAACCTTCCCAATAGGGATAACAATTTGTTAAAATAACATCGCAAGCTGCGGTAATATTTGGTCGATGCGAAAATTCATAATAAGCATCTACGTAACCTATAGGAATTGAACTAGGAATTGATTTTCTTACCCGATCAATGAAATCTAAAAGTTCCTCTTCGGTTAAATCTTTGCGATACATTACTTCATTTCCTACGGCGGCAATATCAACAAAACCTTCGTT
>DMHA01000224.1:0-1966 GCA_003449615.1 Flavobacterium sp. | reverse complement strand
AGTTGTATTAAACCTTCTATTTCCCTTTCATTAATTTCAGGATCGTCGCCAAGCCAAGCCCCAACTAAGGTCTTAATGCCAAACTCATGGGCAATTTTTGGGATAAACTCATTGCCTTCGGTACACGAAAACGAGCGAACCCATTTGGTGTAGGGAGCAATTATTTTCATCCTGCGTCGCACTTGTTCTTCCGAAATAATATCGCCTGGTTTTTGTCCGTCTTCGTATAAACTGAAACAAACACCGTGCATTCCGTTTTCTAAAGTTTCTCTCCAAATTTTGGATAATGCTGCAGGCGACACATCCGAAAGCTGAATTTCTTGATAACTATTTTGACCGTTTTTGCTGTTTTTATTATTTTCTAATGAAAAATAATGACCTTCTCTAAATGACATAATTTCTATTATTTAAATTTTAAATTTTCATTTTTATCCCAAATACCCCATCCGGCCCCTACTTCGCCTTCTTGTTTTACTTTCCAAGATTCGTCGAATGATGAAAAATAGAATAGTTCGATTTCATGATTTTTAGCCCAATCTTGTACAGCAATAAAATATTTCATTGCATTTAATTGAGAGGGTTCTGCGGCTACTACATTATTTCCTTTGGTAGGCCATCCCGTTTCTGTAATGATTACTTTTTTTCCGATGGCAACAAGTTGAGTCAATTCTACCATTCTATTCAAATAGCTTAATGCGTGGTCATTATCTGCTCCTTCCCAGAAAGGATAACAGTTGGCTAAAATAACATCACAAGCATCAACCAACGCTGGTTTATCCAGAAACTGATAATAAGCATCTACATATCCTACTGGAATTGAATCTGGTAATGCTGCTCTAACTCTTTGTATGTATCCTATTAATTCTTGCTCCGAAATTTCTTCACGGTGCAATACTTCATTTCCTACCGCTGCCATATCAACTAAACCAGCCTTTGCCATAGCAATAAGCGATTGGATTTCTCTTTCATTTCGTTCTTTATCGGCACTAATCCAAGCTCCAACTAGAGTCTTTAATCCTTTTTTGTGTGCAATTTCAGGTATTAATTCATTTCCTTCTGTACAAGAAAAAGAGCGAATCCATTTGGCATAAGGAGTAATAATATCCAATCTTCTGATAATCTGATTTTCTGATAAAACATCTCCAGTATCTTGTCCTTCGATATATGGGCTAAAACATAGACCGTGTAAACCATTATTCAATATTTCTGAAAACTGTGTCGCAATTTCGGCTTCACTTTTTGAACTTAAATCAAGACCCATTGGGGTATTCAAAACGTTAGCGTTAGAATCTAAAGAAAGTAATTTTCCTGATAAATACGCAGACGATTGCTTTTTTTGAGCTTTTCTTTTTTGCAACAGCGCACTTACTTCTATCGCTTTGGCTTCATCAACATCATAATCATTCATAACCCACATAGCACCTAGGGTACCCAGAATTGGAATAAGCGAGAAAAATATTCTCAACCAAAACATAGTTTGATCTGACTGGGTAGCCGCATTGGGTATAAAATCTACCAAGGAATAAATTAATCCTGTTAATAAACCTGCCACAGCAAGTCCAAATTTTACCATCCACCAATAAATAGCACCTAAACTTCCTTCTCGTCTTTTGCCGGTGTTCAATTCATCAATATCAATCACATCGGATGTCATAGACATCATTAAGGTAAATAGACTCCCAATTCCAAAAGAAAAAAACGGCAATGCAAACAAAAACAAATAGGGTTTACCCGGAATGAAAAGTAACCAAAGCAAAACATATCCCAAAACAGAAATCCCCTGAGAAATAATAAATGCTTTCTTTTTACCGATTGTTTTAGATAATTTAGCTACAATAGGTATTACCATTACAGTAGTTATAAGTGCACCTATACTCCCAAAAAGTGTAGGCCATAACCCGAACCCGTCTTCATTTCCTTTGAACAAATAGTATTTAATAATAAAATAAGAAAAGCCAGCTGTAGT
>DMHA01000204.1 GCA_003449615.1 Flavobacterium sp. | reverse complement strand
CTTAATACTCAAATCTTAATACTATTTTTTCAACCAATTATTTGTAAAAGTGCAATCTCTGTATTCACCATTAATTTTAATATAGGAATCTTTGATTTTATCATCAAACCATTTTCCGATGGCTTTGATTTGTTTTTCTTTTAAAGCTAAGTCTTTAATTTTTATGTAATCCTTGGCGTAATCAGCTGTGTGCGAATCTATTCTGTTAGTAACAGTAATTATTTTAAATTTTTTCTTGCCCGATTGATCTTCGTCCATTAATGGAAGAGAAATTTCATTGTCTTTCAAATTAGACACCTGACTGTATAAAGTAGGATCCATTTTGGTCAATTCAAAACGAGTATCTTGAGTTTTTGGGTTGATTAAAGCACCCCCATTTGTTCTTGTCTCTTTTTCATCCGACATTGTTTTGGCGGCTTTGTCAAAAGTAATTTCTTTGTCAACAATCCTTTTTCTGATTAAAGCTATTTTTTCTTTTGCTTCTTTTAAATCCTCAGAATTAACAGATGGTATCAATAAAATATGGCGCAATTCTATGTCTTGTCCTTTAATTTTTTCAACATAAATGATATGATAACCAAAGTCCGTTTCGAAAGGGGCTGAGATTTCTCCTTCTTGTAGACTAAATGCTACTTCTTTAAACTCTTTTACAAATTGGGTTTTTCTATTCATTTTGTAATATCCTCCTGTGGCTCTTGATCCTGGGTCTTGGGAGTACAAAACCGCTTTGGTTGCAAAGCTGGATTCCCCTGCTTGAACTTCCTTTTTGAACTCATTCAATTTATCAATCACTTTTTGCTTCTCGACATCTGAAACTTTTGGTGTTACAACAATTTGAGCTACTTCCATCTCGGCACCAAAAACAGGTAAATCGGCAGTTGGTATTTTTTTGAAAAAATTACGAACTTCCTCAGGTGTAATTTCTACAGCTTCAACGATTTTTTTTTGCATTTCAGAAGTAAGTTTTTGCTCCTTTAAAACATCAAAAAAATAGGTTCTAAAATCTTCTTCAGAGTTTTTCTTGTAATATTTAACCACCTTATCCATCGAACCTATTTGTTCTACCATATAGGCCAATCTTTCTTCCATCATTGATTTTACTTCAGAATCGGTCACTTTTAAACTATCCTGCACGGCTTGATGGGCATACAATTTGTCTTCCATTATCTTTCCTAATATTTGACATCTTGTAATATCTTTAATAGAACCACCTTGACTTGAAATTTCCAAATAGGATTTATCAATATCCGAATCCAATATAAGATAATCCCCTACTTTTGCAATGATACCATCAATTTTTTGTTTTTTTATTGTATTCACTTTTTTGATAGTGTCAACGGTATTTTCTTTGATAATTTCTTGGGCAACAGCAATTCCTGTTGAAAATAGTAGAACAAAAAGAGAAAGGGCAATTTTATTATTTAAGAATTTCATTTGTATTGATTTTGAAAGCATTATTTCGAGATTATAGAATATATTATTTAAAAAAGTTCAAGTGTAAACCTTTCTATTGCATCTAAAGCAAAATAAAACGATTCAAATATACACTTTATGAATCGAAAAACAGAAAAGTTTTAACCAAAAACAAAAATAACAATTCAATTATACAATACAAGTTTAGTAGGGAGTATTAACAAAACTTTATAGACATCTTTTGAATTCTTTGGCTAAGATTTATATATTTTTACGGATAAATTAATGAGAATTATGAAATTAAATCTACCTGTTTTTTTCGTGTTTTTAGTGTATCAAATTGGATTTTCACAAAGCGAAAAGCTGATACAAGGCAGGGTTTTATGTGATGATTTTCCGCTTCAAGGCATAGAAATAGTGAATTTAAATACCGAAAAAAGTACAAAAACTGATAGTAATGGTAGATTTAGCATTTCGGCAAAAGCAGAAGACATGCTTGTTTTTGTTTCGGAAAAGTATGATTACAAAAGATTGCTTTTAGACCAAGAGTTTCTTGCTAAAAACAACTTTACCATTTTATTGACTCGAAAACCAGAGCAACTTGAGGAAGTAGTGGTTACAAAAACACCTTTTAACTCTAAAGGGCTTTTTAGTCAAGAAGCTGCTGATGAAATAAAATTAGAAAAGGAAAAATATAGAAATAGGAACGTTTATGACGGCACTATCGAAAATGGAGCGGACTTGATGAGGATTGGTGGAATGATTTTAGATGTATTCAAAAAGAAAAAAGAGGTCAATAAAGAACCCTTTTCAAAAATTGAATTCAAAGAACTGGCGAAATCCAATTACCCAGAGAATTTTTTTATAAATACCTTAAAATTAAAACCAGAAGAAATAGCTCTTTTTCTTGAATTTTGTGATGCCGACCCAAAATCAAAAACGGTTTTAGAAAACGCTAATCCTTTGAAATTAATGGATTTTTTGTTTTCCAAAAATATTGAGTTCAAGAAATTAGCAGCATTGGAAAAAAATTAAAAAAAAGCCGTCAAAATTGACAGCTTTCTTGAAAATAAAATTCAAATTGTAAATTTAATTTTTTAGATTTTCCACAAATTGATCAAACAAATAAGCCGAATCGTGTGGCCCTGGACTTGCTTCAGGGTGATATTGCACCGAGAAACAGTTTTTGTTTTTCATCCTCATTCCCGCAACCGTTCCATCATTCAAGTGAAGATGCGTGATTTCCATATCGGGATGATTGTCAAGTTCTTCTTTATTGACTGCAAAACCGTGATTTTGAGAAGTGATTTCACCTTTACCCGTAATTACATTTTTAACAGGATGATTGATTCCCCTGTGACCGTTGAACATTTTATAGGTAGAAATTCCGTTTGCCAAAGCAATCACTTGGTGTCCTAAACAAATTCCAAATAAAGGTTTGTCGTTTGCCAAAATCTCTTTAGCTACTTCTATTGCACCAAAAAGCGGATCAGGATCGCCAGGGCCGTTCGACAAGAAATAACCGTCAGGATTGAAAGCTGTCAATTCTGCATAGTTGGAATTGTATGGAAAAACCTTGATATAACAATCTCTTTTGGCAAGATTGCGAAGAATATTGGTTTTAATTCCTAAATCTAAAGCTGCTATTTTATAGGTTGCATTTTCGTTTCCAAAAAAGTAAGGTTCCTTGGTAGAAACTTTAGAAGCCAATTCCAATCCTTTCATATCTGGCACTTTTGCTAATGCAGCTTTCAGTTCTTCGATTGGTGTACCATCAGTACAAATTACCGAGTTCATTGCTCCGTGATCCCGAATGTAACTTACCAATCCGCGAGTATCAACGTCAGAAATACAGATTAGGTTTTGTTTTTTGAAATAATCTTCCAAACTTCCTGTTGCATCTTCACGAGAAAAATTGAAACTGAAATTTTTACAAACCAATCCTGCAATTTTGATGCTATCTGATTCAATTTCTTTATCATTTACTCCATAATTCCCAATATGAGCATTGGTTGCCACCATAATTTGCCCGAAGTAGGAAGGATCAGTAAAAATCTCTTGATAACCTGTCATTCCAGTATTAAAGCAAACTTCACCAAAAGTAGTTCCTGAGATTCCGATAGATTTTCCGTGGAAAATGGTTCCGTCACTTAATAGAAGAATAGCGCTTTTTCGTGTTGTGTATTTCATCAGTAGTTAAATATTGTTTATTCCTCACCCCCAGCCCCTCTCCGAAGGAGAGAGGAGGCAAGCATAAAAATTTTTATTTGCAAATTTAAATTTTACCGCAAAGATTTGCAAAGATTTTGCAAAGTCATTTTGGGCAAAAAAAAAGGACAAACTAATAAAAGTTTATCCTTAATTTTTATTGAATGATTATTTTCATCATTATGCTTTTTCCTCTGTTGGAGTTTCGTCTTCGTTGTCGGCAGCAGGAGCTTCGTCAATTACTTCAGGAGTATTTTCTACTTCAGTTACTGTTTCTTCTACTTCTGCAACTGGAGTAACAACTTCAGCCACTGGTGCTTGTTCTGCAACTTCATCAGCTTTTTTAGCTTTACCACCACGACGGCTTTTTGCTTTTTTAACTTCTTTTTTTCCTCCGTTGTAAAGTTCATTGAAATCTACTAATTCGATCATTGCCATATCAGCATTATCTCCTAAACGATTTCCAACTTTTATGATTCGAGTGTATCCACCTGGACGGTCTCCTACTTTAGCAGCTACGTCTCTGAACAAGTCAGTTACAGCATATTTGCTACGTAAGTATCCAAAAACGATACGACGGTTGTGAGTCGTGTCAGCTTTAGATTTTGTTATTAGTGGCTCAACAAATTGTTTAAGCGCTTTTGCTTTAGCAACAGTAGTGTTAATACGTTTGTGCTCGATTAGAGAGCAAGCCATATTAGCAAGCATAGAACCTCTATGTGCAGTCTGTCTGCTTAAGTGATTGAATTTTTTTCCGTGTCTCATGACCTATTTTTTTAATCTTCATCTTGCTACAATCCGCTTTGGAGAGCAAAATATGAAGTAATTTATTCTTTATCTAATTTGTATTTTGCTAAGTCCATACCGAAGTTCAAATTTTTAATTGCCACTAGTTCGTCTAGTTCAGTTAAAGATTTTTTACCGAAATTACGGAATTTCATTAGGTCGTTTTTATTGAAAGACACTAAATCTCCAAGTGTATCCACTTCAGCCGCTTTCAAACAGTTTAAAGCTCTAACAGAAAGATCCATATCTACAAGCTTAGTTTTAAGCAATTGTCTCATGTGAAGTGATTCTTCATCATACGATTCTGTTTGTGCAATTTCGTCAGCCTCAAGCGTAATTCTTTCGTCAGAAAACAACATGAAATGGTGAATTAAAACTTTGGCAGCTTCGGTAAGGGCATCTTTTGGATTGATAGAACCATCAGTTTTTATTTCAAAAACCAATTTTTCATAATCTGTTTTTTGCTCTACACGGAAATTTTCAATGGCATACTTCACATTTTTTACGGGAGTAAAAATAGAGTCAGTAAAAATAGTTCCAATCGCAGCATTTTGTTTTTTGTTTTCTTCAGCAGGAACATATCCTCTTCCTTTTTCGATAGTCAAATCGAAATGTAATTTGATTTTAGGGTCCAAATTACAGATTATAAGTTCTGGATTCAGAACGCTAAATCCTGTAATAAATTTCTGGAAATCGCCGGCTGTTAACTGATCTTTACCACTAACAGAAATAGTAACTGATTCATTATCGATATCTTCTATTTGACGTTTGAAACGTACTTGTTTTAGATTTAGGATAATTTCGGTAACGTCTTCAACAACTCCTGAGATAGTAGAAAACTCATGATCTACACCTTCGATACGAACCGATGTGATTGCATAACCTTCTAATGCTGAGAGTAAAACTCTTCTAAGTGCGTTACCCACTGTCAATCCGTAACCAGGTTCTAAAGGTCTAAATTCAAATTTACCTTCAAAATCGGTTGAATCGATCATGATAACTTTATCGGGTTTCTGAAAATTAAATATTGCCATAAATTTCGACTAAGTCAATTATTATTTGTTGTACAACTCTACGATTAATTGTTCTTTGATGTTTTCTGGAATTTGCAGTCTAGCAGGCACAGAAACAAAAGTACCTTCTTTCAAATCATTGTTCCAAGTAATCCATTCATAAACGTGACTTGAATTTGATAAAGAACGTTCGATAGCTTCTAATGATTTAGATTTTTCACGAACAGCCACTTTATCGCCAGGTTTAAGGTGGTAAGAAGGAATATTAACTACTTCACCATTTACAGTAACGTGACGATGAGAAACGATTTGACGAGCACCTCTTCTAGAAGGAGCAATACCCATTCTAAAAACTACGTTGTCTAATCTTGCTTCACATAATTGTAATAAAACTTCACCAGTAACCCCTTTAGTAGCTGATGCTTTTTCGAATAAGTTTCTGAATTGTTTTTCTAAAATACCATAAGAATATTTAGCTTTTTGCTTTTCCATTAACTGAACAGCATACTCAGATTTTTTTCCTCTTTTTTTAGCCATCCCGTGTTGTCCAGGAGGATAATTTCTTTTTTCGAAAGCTTTGTCGTCTCCGAAAATTGCTTCGCCAAATTTACGTGCGATTCTTGTACTTGGACCAGTATATCTTGCCATTTTAAATTGTTTAAGATTGAGATTATGAATTCAGGTCTTATCCTTCGATAATCGTTGTTCAATCTAGGTTATACTTATTAATTTTAGATTTTAGATTTTAGATTTTAGATTTTAGATTTTAGATTGAAAAACTTAACAAGCAAAAATCTGGAAACTTAAAATTTATACTCTACGTCTTTTAGGAGGACGACATCCGTTGTGAGGCATTGGAGTAACATCGATAATCTCGGTAACTTCAATTCCACCATTATGCAAAGAACGAATCGCAGACTCACGTCCGTTTCCTGGTCCTTTTACATATACCTTTACTTTTTTAAGTCCAGCTTCTAACGCTACTTTACTACAATCTTCTGCTGCCATTTGGGCTGCATACGGAGTGTTCTTTTTAGAACCTCTGAAACCCATTTTACCAGCCGATGACCAAGAAATAACTTCACCTTTTTTGTTTGTCAAAGAAATGATGATGTTATTGAAGGTAGCAGAAATATGAGCTTCTCCCGTTGATTCAACGATAACTTTACGTTTTTTTGCAGTTGCTTTAGCCATATTACTTATTATTTAGTTGCTTTTTTCTTGTTGGCAACAGTTTTTCTTTTTCCTTTTCTTGTTCTAGAGTTGTTTTTAGTTCTTTGTCCTCTTAACGGAAGACCAGATCTATGACGGATACCTCTATAACATCCAATATCCATTAAACGTTTGATGTTTAAGGAAACTTCTGAACGTAGTTCACCTTCAATTTTGAAGAAAGATACGGCATCACGTATTGCGTGAATTTCATCATCATTCCAATCTTGAACTTTTGTATCTTGGCTAACTTGAGCTTTTTCTAAAATCTCAATTGCTCTACTCTTACCTATTCCGAAGATGTAGGTTAAAGCGATAACTCCTCTTTTGTTTTTTGGGATATCTACCCCTGCTATTCTTGCCATAACTATCCTTGTCTTTGTTTAAATCTAGGATTCTTTTTGTTGATTACGTATAATCTGCCTTTTCTTCGTACAATTTTGCACTCGGCACTTCTCTTTTTAACTGATGCTCTTACTTTCATTTTGAATATCTTTAATATCTATAAGTAATTCTTGCTTTTGACAAATCGTAAGGACTCATTTCTAGTTTCACTTTATCACCAGGTAATAATTTGATGTAATGCATACGCATTTTTCCAGATATATGAGCAATTACTATATGTCCATTTTCTAACTCAACACGGAACATTGCATTCGACAACGCTTCGATGATTGATCCGTCTTGTTCTATTGCTGATTGTTTTGCCATAATATTAAGCTACTGCTTTTCTATTTTTGCCACTTTTCATTAAACCATCATAATGTTTGTTCAACAAATAGGAATTAATTTGTTGAATCGTATCGATTGCAACTCCAACCATAATTATCAATGATGTTCCTCCAAAAAACATTGCCCAAGATTGTTGAACATCCATAACACTAACTACAATAGCTGGGAACACAGCGATCAAAGCAAGAAATAATGAACCAGGGAACGTTATTAGAGACATCACTTTGTCAAGAAAGTCTGAAGTTTCAACTCCTGGTCGAACACCTGGAATAAAACCTCCACTTCTTTTCAAATCGTCTGACATTTTATTGGTAGGAACCGTAATTGCAGTATAAAAGAATGTAAATACAACTATTAAAGTCACAAAAACAAAATTATACCAAAAACCAAACATATCACTAAAAGTAGCAACTATAGATTGTGAAGCATCTGATTTTGACAATCCTGCTACTGCAGCAGGAATAAACATAATTGCTTGCGCAAAAATAATTGGCATTACACCTGCTGCATTTAATTTTAATGGAATCCATTGTCGTTTACCGCCCATCATATCTTTTTCGAAATCACCTGATGTTGTGCGACGCGCATATTGAACAGGAATTTTTCTGATTGCCATTACTAACAATATACAAGAAATAATTACTAATAACCAAACAATAATTTCAACTACCAACAACATTGGACCACCGTTGTTATTTGTAACTCTAGCGGCAAATTCTTGAATAAATGCTTGTGGAAATCTTGCCAAAATACCTACCATAATTAATAGTGATATTCCGTTTCCAATTCCTTTATCGGTTATTTTTTCACCCAACCACATTGCAAATATGGTACCTGTAGTTAAAATAATCATAGAAGAAAAAACAAATTCAATAGAATTATATCCTAATAAAAATGCAGTTTTAGGTAATTGATTGTAAAGATTATAGATGTAACTAGGTCCTTGAACTAAAGATATACCAATGGTTAACCAACGCGTAATTTGATTAATTTTCTTTCTACCACTTTCTCCATCACTTTGCAATTTTTGCAAATAAGGAATCGCAATTCCCATTAACTGAACCACAATAGAGGCAGAAATATAAGGCATAATCCCCAAAGCAAAAACTGAAGCTTTAGAAAAAGCACCTCCAGAGAACATGTCAATTATGGAGCCAAGTCCACTTTTTGTTTGCCCAGCTAAACCTGTTAATTGTGTAGCATCAATACCTGGAAGGGTAACGTGAGCTCCAAAACGATACACTAAAAGAATTCCTAATGTTAGGATAATTCTATTTTTTAGCTCCTCGATTTTCCAAATATTAGCTAATGATTCAATAAATTTTTTCATTTTTATCGAAAGATTAAAGGGTTACAGCTTCTCCACCAGCCGCTTCGATAGCTGCTTTTGCAGTTGCAGTAAATTTGTGAGCAGTTACTGTTAGTTTTGCTTTCAATTCACCTCTTCCTAAAATCTTAACGCTTTCATTTTTAGTAGCCAAACGATTTGCCACATACACAGTCATATCAACTGCATCAGTTACGATACCATTATCTACTAATAATTGAAGTGTATCAAGATTCACCCCTTCGTATTCTTTACGATTGATGTTTGTGAAACCAAACTTAGGTACACGTCTTTGAAGTGGCATTTGACCACCTTCAAAACCAATCTTTTTAGAATAACCAGAACGAGATTTTGCTCCTTTGTGTCCACGTGATGCGGTACCACCTTTTCCAGAACCTTCTCCTCTACCCAATCTTTTATTTTGATTGTGTGTTGACCCTTCAGCAGGTTTTAAGTTACTTAAATTCATAACGTATTTGTTATTTAAGCTTCTGTTACAGAAACTAAGTGTTTTACTTTATTTATCATTCCAAGGATAGCTGGATTGGAATCGTGTTCTACCACTTGACCCATTTTACGAAGACCTAAAGCTTCCAAACCTCTTTTTTGAGTTTGAGGGCAATTGATTTTGCTTCTTACTTGTTTTACTAATAATTTAGCCATAATTTCCTTGAATTAACCTTTAAAAACTTTTTCTAAAGAAACGCCTCTTTGTTTTGCAACAGTATAAGCACTTCTCATTTGTAATAAAGCATCAAAAGTTGCTTTTACCACGTTGTGAGGATTTGATGATCCTTGAGATTTTGACAACACATCGTGTATTCCAACTGACTCAAGTACTGAACGAACAGCTCCACCTGCAATAACTCCTGTACCGTGTGAGGCTGGAATTAAAAATACACGTGCTCCACCAAATTTACCTTTTTGTTCGTGAGGAACAGACTGACCATTCAAAGGAATCTTAACTAGATTTTTCTTGGCATCTTCTACTGCTTTCGCAATTGCTTCAGAAACGTCTTTAGATTTTCCTAATCCGTGACCCACTACTCCGTTTTCATCACCTACCACTACAATAGCAGAAAAACCAAATGCTCTACCACCTTTTGTAACTTTAGTAACACGATTAACACTTACCAAACGATCTTTCAATTCAAGTCCACTTGGTTTTACTAGCTCTACATTCTTGTATTTACTATTAGACATACTATATTAGAATTTAAGTCCAGCCGCTCTCGCGCCTTCCGCTAATGATTTAATACGACCGTGATATAAATAACCTCCTCTGTCGAAAGTTACTACTTCAATCCCAGCTTTTAACGATTTTTCTGCAACTAGTTTTCCAACTGCTGTTGCCACTTCTACGTTTGTACCTTTTTTTATTTCTTTTTCTCTTGAAGAAGCAGCTAATAAAGTAACTCCGTTTACGTCATCAATAAGTTGAGCATAAATTTCTTTGTTACTTCTAAATACAGAAAGTCTTGGATTAGTAGCTGTACCACTAATTGTTTTTCTAATTCTGAATCTGATTCTCTGTCTTCTTTCAGGTTTTGTTAATGACATAATGTTATTTTTTACGCTGATTTACCTGCTTTTCTTCTTAATACTTCACCTACAAATTTAACACCTTTTCCTTTGTACGGTTCTGGTTTGCGGAAACCTCTGATTTTCGCTGCAACCTGACCTAAAAGTTGTTTATCAAATGATGTTAATTTCACAATTGGATTCTTTCCTTTTTCAGATACAGTTTCCACTTTTACTTCTGGAGCTATTTCTAAAATAATATTGTGTGAAAATCCAAGAGCTAAATCTAATTTTTGTCCTTGATTTGAAGCTCTATAACCTACTCCAACCAATTCTAATTCTTTAGTAAACCCTTCTGTTACGCCTACAATCATATTATTGATTAAAGATCTGTACAAACCGTGTTTAGCTCTTTGGTCTTTGTGATCAGAGGATCTGTCCACTTGAACTTGATTTCCTTCAACTGTTACAGTTACATCTGAATATTCCTGTGTAAGTTGACCATTTTTTCCTTTTACTGTAATGATACCATCTTTAACTTCTAAAGTTACTCCGGCAGGGACTACAACTGGATTTTTACCTATTCTTGACATCTCTTATAAGTCTTTTAATTAGTATACGTAACAAATTACTTCACCACCTACATTCAATTGCTTGGCTTGTTTCCCAGTCATAAGACCTTTTGAAGTTGAAACAATTGCAATTCCTAATCCATTAAGGATTCTTGGGATGTTTGAAGAACCTGAATACTTACGTAAACCTGGTTTACTAATTCTTTGGATATCTTTGATTACTGACTCTTTAGTATCTTTATCATACTTCAAAGCGATTTTGATTGAACCCTGAACGGTGTTGCTCTCAAATTTGTAACTTAAGATATATCCTTGATCAAATAAGATCTTAGTTATTTCTTTTTTTAGATTAGATGCTGGAATTTCGACAACTTTGTGGTTTGCAGCCACAGCGTTTCTAACTCTCGTCAAATAATCTGCAATAGGATCTGTGTACATATTTATTGATTTGTGGTAACGGTTTTCGACAGAACTATTCTATTGAACCTGAAACCAATTAAATTCTTTTTGTAAAATGTATTGCTGTAAATTGTATAGTGATTTTTTACATTATACAATATACATTTATACAATATACCCTTTTTACCAAGAAGCTTTTTTAACTCCTGGAATTAATCCGTTGTTTGCCATTTCACGGAATGTTACACGTGAAATACCGAATTGACGAATATATCCTCTTGGTCTTCCTGTCAATTTGCAACGATTATGCAAACGTATTGGTGAAGCATTTTTTGGTAATTTTTGCAAACCTACTGAATCTCCAGCTTTTTTCAAAGCTTTTCTTTTCTCAGCATATTTTGCTACCGTTTTTTCTCTCTTCACCTCGCGGGCTTTCATTGATTCTTTAGCCATGTCTTAATTCTTTTTAAAAGGTAAACCTAATTCAGCCAATAACGATTTTGCTTCTTTGTCCGTAGCTGCCGAAGTTACAAAAGTAATGTCCATTCCAGATATTTTATTTACTTTGTCAATATCAATTTCAGGGAAAATGATTTGCTCTAAAACACCAAGATTGTAGTTACCTCTTCCGTCAAAACCAGTAGCTTTAATTCCACTGAAATCTCTAACACGTGGCAAAGCTGAAGTAACAAGTCTGTCTAAAAACTCGTACATTCTTTCTCCACGCAAAGTAACTTTTGCTCCGATAGGCATCCCTTTTCTCAATTTGAATGACGCAACGTCTTTCTTTGAAATTGTAGATACTGCTTTCTGTCCAGTGATCTTTGTCAACTCATCAACTGCATAGTCAATTAGTTTTTTGTCAGATACAGCTGCACCAACTCCTTTACTCAAAACGATTTTTTCCAATTTTGGAACTTGCATTACGTTTGTGTATCCGAATTCCTCTTTAAGAGCAGAGATCACTCTGTTCTTATATTCTTCTTTTAGTCTAGGTATATATGCCATTACTATAGTACTTGATTAGATTTTTTTGAAAATCTCACTTTCTTATTTCCTTCTATTCTAATTCCTACTCTAGTTGTTTCCTTAGTTTTAGGATCAATTAGAGAAATGTTAGATATTTGTATAGAAGCTTCTTTTTTTACAATACCACCTTGAGGGCTTTTTGCACTTGGTTTCGTGTGTTTTGAAACCATGTTTATACCTTCAACAATTGCTTTATTTTTCTCTTTGTACACACGTAATACTTTGCCTTCAGCACCTTTATGGTCTCCGGCAATTACTCTTACGATGTCACCTGATTTTATTTTTAGCTTTATCATCTTAAAATAATTAAAGCACTTCTGGTGCTAATGATACAATTTTCATGAATTGTTTTTCACGAAGTTCTCTTGCTACTGGACCAAAAACACGAGTTCCTCTCATTTCTCCTGCAGCGTTCAAAAGAACACAAGCATTGTCATCGAAACGAATATAAGAACCATCGGCTCTTCTCACTTCTTTTTTGGTACGTACAACAACTGCAGTTGAAACAGCTCCTTTTTTTACGTTTCCGTTTGGAGCAGCATCTTTGATAGAAACTACAATCTTGTCACCAACAGAGGCATACCTTCTTTTGGTACCTCCTAAAACACGGATAGTTAAAACTTCTTTTGCTCCCGTATTATCTGCTACTTTTAGTCTTGATTCTTGTTGTACCATAATTATTTAGCTCTTTCTAGGATTTCAACTAACCTCCAACATTTTGTTTTACTCAAAGGACGCGTTTCGCTAATCCTTACAGTGTCTCCAATGTTGCAGTCGTTATTTTCGTCGTGTGCATGATACTTTTTAGTTTTCAACACGAACTTACCGTATAGTGGGTGTTTTACTTTTGTTACTTGTGCAACAACAATAGATTTATCCATTTTGTCTGAAGTAACAACCCCAACTCTTTCTTTTCTTAAATTTCTTTTTTCTTCCATCTTTAGAATTATTGTAATTCTCTTTTAGTAAGTTCTGTAGCTAATCTTGCAACTGTTCTTCTTACGCTTCTAATTTGAAGCGGATTCTCAATTGGAGAAATAGCGTGAGCCATTTTTAAGTCAGCATACGCTTTCTTAGTTTGGTTCAATTTTTCTTGCAACTCAGCTGCAGAAAGATTTTTTATTTCTGATTGTTTCATAATATATAATTAATTATGCTTCGAAATCTCTAGCAACGATGAATTTTGTTTTACAAGGAAGTTTTTGAGCTGCAAGACGTAACGCCTCTTTTGCAACCGACAAAGGAACTCCTCCAACTTCAAACATTATTCTTCCGGGTCTAACAACTGCCGCCCAATATTCGACTGCACCTTTACCTTTACCCATACGTACCTCAAGAGGTTTCTTTGTGATAGGTTTGTCTGGAAATATTTTGATCCATAATTGTCCTTCTCTTTTCATAAAACGAGTTGCAGCGATACGCGCAGCCTCGATTTGACGTGAGGTTAAGAACATTCCATCTTCATGAACAGATTTAATACCAAACATTCCATTAGAAAGTTCGTGCCCTCTTTGAGAGTTCCCTTTCATTTTACCCTTTTGTACCTTACGGTATTTTGTTCTTTTAGGCTGTAACATTTTTCTTTAATTTAAAAATTTACTTTCTCTTACGAGCGTCTGGTTTTCCACCTTTATTAAAAGGTTTTCTGTCTCCTCTCGGAGCATCGCCACCTTTACCACCACCAGTTCCGGATTGTTTTTTATCCATTCCTGCAAGCGGAGAAAGATCTCTCTTTCCATAAACTTCACCTTTCATGATCCATACTTTAATCCCCATTCTACCATAAGTAGTATGCGCTTCAGCAAGAGCATAATCGATGTCGGCTCTGAAAGTTGATAGAGGAATTCTTCCTTCTTTGAAACCTTCTGAACGTGCCATCTCAGCTCCATTCAAACGACCAGAAATCAAAACTTTGATACCTTCTGCGTTCATACGCATTGTAGCAGCAATAGCCATTTTGATTGCACGTCTGTAAGAAATACGGCTTTCGATTTGACGACAGATGCTTGTAGCAACTAGATACGCGTCAAGTTCAGGTCTTTTTATTTCAAAGATGTTAATTTGAACCTCTTTGTCAGTAACTTTCTTAAGTTCTTCTTTCAACTTGTCTACCTCTTGCCCACCTTTTCCGATAATAATACCAGGTCTAGCAGTAGTGATAGTAACGGTTACAAGTTTCAAAGTTCTCTCGATGATTACTTTTGATACACTAGCTTTTGATAAACGAGCATGAATGTACTTTCTGATTTTGAAATCTTCGGCCAATTTATCACCGTAATCATTTCCACCATACCAGTTAGAGTCCCATCCTCTGATGATACCAAGTCTATTTCCAATTGGATTTGTCTTTTGTCCCATCTTTATTAAATTGCTTGAGTGTTATTATTAATTGATCCCAACACGATTGTTACGTGGTTGGAACGTTTTCTTATTCTGTGTGCGCGACCTTGTGGAGCTGGACGAAGTCTTTTCAACATCATTCCACCATCTACTCGTATCTCTTTAACAAATAAACCAGCTTCTTCCATATTAGCGTCAGGGTTTTTTGCTTGCCAGTTGGCAATTACAGATAAAACCAATTTTTCTAATTTTCTTGAAGCTTCTTTAGAACTAAATCTTAAAATATTTAGTGCTCTCTCTACTTTCTGACCTCTTACTAGATCTGCTACTAAGCGCATTTTTCTAGGTGAAGTAGGGCAGTTATTCAATTTTGCGAAGGCTAGAGACTTGTTGGCCTCTTTTCTTGCATCTGCTGTTTCTCTTTTACGAACTCCCATTGCTTCTTATTTTTTACCTTTATTTTTTGCTCCAGCATGACCTCTAAAAGATCGAGTTGGTGAAAACTCTCCTAATTTGTG
>DMHA01000087.1:1982-10466 GCA_003449615.1 Flavobacterium sp. | reverse complement strand
TATTGGCTTGATTGATTATTGGGAGTTCCATCAATAAATCAGTTTGTAACTCATTGCCCATATTGAAGTCATGTTTGTCAAATTCGACAAAATCATTATTGCTATAAAATTGAATTGCTTTGAAATTTTTTTCCCAAACCCCGAGCCAAATAGAATCTACTCCAGATTGCTGTCCAATTTGTATGGCTTTGTTGAGCAATAATTGTCCGATTTTTTTTCCATGAAATTTTTTCAAAACATATATCCGTTGAATTTCCATTGCTTGAATACTGCGGATTTCTGTTTGGGCACTTCCAAAATTTATTTTTAAATAAGCAATAGTTTCGCTGTCTAAAATGGCGAGATAAAATGCCGATTCTGGATTGTTTATTTCTAAGGCAAGTTGTTCGGAGTTAAAATTTTTCAGTGCGTAATTCTCCATATTTTCAGGAGTATTCACTCCTGCAAAAGTTTCGATAAATGTTTGTTTACTGATTTTTTGAATGGTTTCCAGATCGGAAATGGTGGCTTTTCTAATGGTAATTGGATTCATAAAAAAATAGCTTTACTTTGATTTTAATCTCTTTCAAATGTACTACAAATAAATTGAAGACAATTTTCATTTTCGATTTTTCTATTTGTACTTTTGAAATCGGTTTAAAATAAATAAAAAAAATGAAAATTGTACTATCGCCAGCCAAATCGTTAAACTTTGAAAAGGCTTTGCCAACAGCAAATTTTACTGAATCTTTGTTTCTAAAAGAATCCCGACAAGTTCACAAATTTTTGAAGCAAAAATCGCCCAAAGATCTATCAGAATTAATGGATATTTCAGATAAATTGGCCGATTTGAATTGGCAACGCAATCAAGATTGGAAAATGCCTTTTACTTCAGAAAATGCCCGTCCAGCCGTATTTGCTTTCGATGGCGATGTTTATACTGGATTGGATGCCTATTCCATTCCAATAGAAAAACTAGATCTTTTGCAAGACCGTTTGCGAATTTTGTCGGGTTTGTATGGACTCTTGAAACCGTTGGATTTGATGCGAGCGTATCGTTTGGAAATGGGAACCAAATTAGCCATTGGCGAAAGCAAAAATCTATATGAATTTTGGAAACCTATTATTACCAAAGCCTTAAACAAAGAACTGAATAAAGGGGAGTTGTTCGTCAATTTGGCAAGTAACGAATATTTCTCTGCCGTAGATTTAAAAACGTTGAAAGTTCCAGTAATCACTCCAGAATTCAAGGATTACAAAGACGGAAAACTAAAGATAATTAGTTTTTTTGCCAAGAAAGCGAGGGGTTTGATGGTGCGTTATATAATAGATACCAACGCCGAAACTGTCGAGGATTTGAAAGGATTTAATTATGAAGGCTATCTATTTGACGCTAATTTATCCAAAGGAAATCAGTTGGTTTTTACAAGATAATTTTTTTGCAAAGGCAACTTTATAGTATATTTGTCCAACTTAATCAAATCAAATAGAAAATGAAAAAAGAAACAATATTTTTAGCCTTATTCCTTGTTGTTTTGGGTTTATCAAATACCAACGCACAAATTAATTTAGGCGAAAAAGCTTTAGGAGCTGTACAAAAAGGAGTTGCAGGACTTACTTTTACTAATGAGCAAGCGGCTCAACTATCAAAAGAAGCGGTTGTTAAAATGGATGCAGAACACGTTATTGCTGGTGCGACCAATCCTTATGCCATTCGACTTAAAAAGATTTTTGGAAAACATGCCAATACCAACGGATTGAATTTAAACTATAAAGTTTATGTGCTCAAAGAAGTAAATGCTTTTGCCACCGCCGACGGAAGTGTGCGTGTTTACTCAGGATTGATGGATGTTATGGATGACAATGAATTACTTGTGGTTATTGGTCACGAAATAGGTCACGTGGTCAATAAAGATTCAAGAGATGCCATCAAAGCGGCTTATCAAAAAGAAGCTTTGATTGATGGAGTAGCTTCGCAATCGGGTAAAATTGCGGCAATAACCGACAGTCAGTTGGGGAAAATAGGAAGTGCGATGATTGACAGCAAACACAGCCGAAAACAAGAATCGGAGGCAGATATTTTTGCTTATGATTTTATGAAAAAAAACGGCTATAATGTGAACGCGGTGGAATCTGCTTTTTCAATTTTGGCAAAAATGAGCGAAGGTGCTCAAATGGACTTTTTAACAAAAATGATGAGTTCGCACCCCGATTCAAAAGAAAGAGCCGAAAATGCCAAAGCGAGAGCTCAAAAAGAGGGTCTTTACAAACCATATATTCGTAAAATGCCGGTAGCAGCCAAACCAAAAACAACCACAAAGAAAAAGACTACTACAAAGAAATAGTAATTGATTTTTAATTGTTTAAATCACTTCATAAAAAAAAGCAGAACTTTAGGTTCTGCTTTTTTAGTTTTATAACTTTTTCGTTGTGCTGATTTATTGCATCTGTACTGCAATGGGTAAATTATACGCAGTTCTAACAGGTTTTGAAGCAATCATTCCGGGCGACCATTTGGTTTTCAATGATTTTAAAACACGAATGGCCTCTTTACCCAATCCAAAACCTGGATCTCTTATTACTTTGATATCGGTCATACTTCCATCTTTTTCGATAACAAAAGAAACATACACCCTAAAAGTTTCGGTGGCTTCAATGTCTGGTTTTTCGAAATTGTTACCCACATAGCTGTAAAATTTATTGATTCCGCCAGGGAATTCGGGCATTTTGTCTAATACTGTTGCATTGACCACCGTATTTCCATAATCGACCGCTTTTGGGATATCGGTTCCAGTTCCGTTTCCTGTTGTGGTCGGGTTTAGTCCCGGAGTTCCAGTTCCATCTGAAATTACATCGGTTGCATTTTTATTTTCAATATTGGTAGCAATATTCTGATTCGCTTCTTGGGGCTTTACAATCACTGGATTTATGAGTTGATCCTTCACAATTGTGGCTTCGCTAACTTGACTTTTCACTTCAGGAAGCACAGGTTCTTCAATTTCAGGAAGTACAACATCCGTTAATTGAATGGTTTCTGACCATTCGGGAATTGTAATATCAGGCACAACAGAACGATTGAAATGACTCACAATTGTTGTTATTGCTCCGATAGAAGCTACAAACAACAATCCCATAAAAAGGGCAGTTAAAGAGGTTTTAACGCTGTCACGACGCAATTGATAGGCACCATACTTTTGATTTCTATTTTCAAAAACTAGGTCAATCCAGCGGGTTTCGTAAATACTTAATCTAGACATAATAAATGGTTTTAAGGGTTAAGTATTAATGAAGTCATAAGCGGTATCTTTTAACACATAACGTAAAATATATTCAAAATAATATATGAAATGTTGATTATTTTTAAATTATTTTAACAAGAAGAATAAACTTCGCTGTTTTTGTGTTTTGAGAAGAATCGGAATTCTTTTTTTTGACCGAACACTTAATAATAATTGGGATATTTATATATATTTGTTAAGTATATTTTGAAGTGATTTAATAAAAACCTGATAGCGTTTTTTTTAATACAAAAGCAAGACTCGAAACTATAAATTTAATTACACTAAACAAATGAGCCAAGAAATAAGAAATCTCGAACCCAAAGCACTTTGGAACAAATTTGCCGATTTAAACGCCGTTCCTCGTCCATCCAAAAAAGAAGAACGTGTAATAGAGTTTATGAAAAACTTTGGGAATTCTCTGGGATTAGAAACCTTTGAAGACGAAATTCGAAACGTAATTATCCGCAAACCTGCCACTGCTGGAATGGAAAATCGCAAAACTGTCGTTCTGCAAGGGCATTTGGATATGGTGCATCAAAAAAATGCCGATACCCATTTTGATTTTGACAAACAGGGAATCGATATGTATGTCGATGGCGACTGGGTTCGTGCTCGTGGCACTACACTTGGTGCCGATAATGGACTTGGTGTAGCGATGATGATGGCTATTTTAGAATCTAAAACCATCAAGCATCCAGCTATTGAAGCTTTGTTTACCATTGATGAAGAAACCGGAATGACAGGCGCTTTGAACCTCAAAGGCGGTGTCCTGAAAGGCGAAATCCTATTGAATATGGACACCGAAGAAGACGACGAAATCGACATTGGATGTGCAGGAGGAATCGACGTTACGGCGACAAGAAGCTATCAAGAAGAGGAAATTCCCGAAGATGCTGTGGGTTATTCTATCACTGTAAAAGGATTGAATGGAGGACATTCTGGAATGGACATTCACAAGGGTTTGGGCAATGCCAACAAAATTATGAACCGATTGTTGTTTGATGCTTTCGAGAATTTTGGTTTGCAAATTTCCGAAATTAATGGAGGAAGTTTACGCAATGCCATTCCGAGAGAAAGTGTTGCCAAAGTAATTGTAGCCGGAATGTATGACGAAGCCTATATTTTTGATATGCAGGAAATTATCAACGACATCAAAACGGAATTCAAAACTACCGAACCCAATCTGATTATCGAAATCGTGAAAAGCGATTTGCCTAAAAAAGTAATGGATTTGGGCGTTCAAGAAGGTATTCTCCGTTCGATTTATGCCGCCCACAATGGCGTTTATCGAATGTCTGCTGATATGGAAGATTTGGTTGAAACCTCGAATAATATCGCTCGAGTAATTATCAAGGATGGCGAAATTTCTATTGGATGTTTAACCCGTTCTTCGGTAGAAACTTCCAAATTTGATTTGGCCAATGCCTTGCGTGCTGCATTTGAATTGTGCGGTTGCGAAGTCAATTTTTCGGGTTCATATCCAGGTTGGACACCCAATGTAAAATCTGAAATTTTGGATTTATTGGTCAAAATCTACGAGAAACAAAACCACGAAAAACCAAAAGTAGTGGCTTGTCACGCAGGATTAGAATGTGGTATTCTTGGAACAAATTATCCCAATATGGATATGATTTCTTTTGGACCAACCATTCAAGGAGCCCATTCGCCCGACGAAAGAGCTTCGATTAAATCCTCCCAGAAATTCTGGAAATTTGTGTTGGAAATTTTGGAGAATATTCCGGTGAAGTAGTGTTCAGTTTGCAGATTGCAGTCGGCAGATAGCAGATTTCAGATAGCAGATTTCAGATAGGAGTCGGCAGATAGCAGATTGCGGATAGCAGTCGGCAAAAAGCAGTTTAAAAATGAAATAAATCAACTTTAAACTGCATTTATATTTTTATCCAATTATTTAGTTTTATTTACTGCCTACTGCTACCGAAGTTTCGCAAAGCGCAATCTGCTATCTGCAAACTGAAATCTGCAAACTACCACCAACTGCCACCTGAAATCTGCTATCTGAAATCTGCTATCCGCTTCTTTACCGAATCGGAACAGGAAATACGGGCAAACTAGCGTGACCCAATGCATCGACAGATTGCACCGCAAAGAAATAATTGTCTTTAGAAAAAGGAATCGTTGCTTTGGTGTCTTTTACAAAAATTGTTTTTTCCCAATGCGATGCCGAAGTTTCCCGAATTAAAATCTGATAGCCATAAGGAGCATTTCCTTCGGGAGCTTTCCATTCAAGAGTAGAAAAGTTAGTGAGTTCCTTGACTTCGATTCCCACAGATAAAGGCGGATTAGGCGACCAAGCCAAATTGCTTAAAGTTGCCAAGTTGGAAGCGGCGTTTTTTCGCAGGTATTCAAAATCCATAAACTCGGGTAAATCGCCATATTGAACGTTATTTTCTAATCTCACGTCTTGGTGTTGCTGATTGAAGTTTTCGTTTTTTTCGCAAAAGCGAACTGCTGTAAATCCATTTTGAATAAAAGGAGTGTGATCGCCTCCTCTTAAAAATCGGTCATTTCGATACACCAAATCAATGTCCAATTGATCTACATATTGGTTGGTCACTGTTTTTATGTATCGTGCCAATTGCCTCGATGGACTGTCATTATCTCTATTGGTTGTTTTTCGCATTTTAGCCTCGTCTTCGGTTTCCAAGTAGGGAATGGTTTCGCTAAAAACACGAACTTTAGTATTGTCTCTCAAATTCGTACCACTCGATAAGCTGTTGCCAATCATATCGTTGTTTAACATTGCCATAACTTTCCAACCGGCTACTTTTGCAGAATCGGCTAGGTGTCTTGCACCAAGTAGTCCTTGTTCTTCGCCCGTAACAGCTACAAAAATGAGTGTACAAGGAAAAGATCTTTTGCTCATTATTCGTGACAATTCCATCACTGCTGCAACTCCCGAGGCATCGTCGTTGGCTCCAGGCGCATCGATTTTTGAATTCATCACATCACTAGCTCGAGAATCCATGTGGCCACTAATGATGAGTACACGTTCGTCTTTGGGGTCGGTTCCTTTCAAAACTGCCATGACATTGCCTAGTTTGCTGTTGGTTGTAATGCGCTTTGCATCGGCTTTGACCCAGTAATAATCAATGGTTGAAGTCAATCTACCTCCAGATTCTTTTGCATAAGTATCAAATTCAGCTTTTATCCATCGTTGTGCCGCACCTACTCCTCTTGTATCACTTTTGGTATCACTTAAGGAATGACGAGTGCCAAAAGAAACCAGTTTTCGAACAATAGATTCCATTTTGTCGGCTTTGATTTCCATAATCATTTTTTTGATTTCAGGATCGCCAACAGTGGTTTGAGAAGATAAAATTGGGGACAAAAAAAGGGAGACGAGTAGAAAGAGGATTGCAATTGGTTTCATTTTTATCAGTTTTGAAGTAATACCCAAAACTAATCAAAAAAAATGGAATTAAAGATATTGATTTCTTTGTTGTCCGTTAAAATCGAAGTATAGTCCCTACGGGACAAATTTGATATTTGTAATCTTCTTGCTACCAATATTTAACCTCTACGAGGTATGCTCCGCTAGGAGCTAAATATTGGTAGTATAAATCAAGTTAATTCAGTTTAAATGTCCCGTAGGGACTATATATGTTGGTTTAATTATGTTTTTGAAAATTTATATCGGACAACAATGTATTGATTTTAATATCTCAAAATAAATCCATACAAACATCGTAACTTAGCACTTTACAAAGCACCTTATGTAAAAGTAAAACCAATTGTACAATAATTAATGCCAATAGACAATATGTTGAGTAAAATTTATTGGACACTTATATGTTGCTAATCGTTATAAAAGCCAATTCTTTAAATATTATAAAAACAAAAAATCAGAAAAAATGAAAAGGTTAAACGAACAAGAAATTCAGGATAACTTAGCGGGAATTGATTCGGATTGGATTTTGAAAGCTAATTTTCTTCATCGGGAATTTCTTTTTAAAGATTTTGTCGAAGCCTTTTCGTTTATGACCGCTGTGGCATTGGTGGCTGAAAAAGCAAGTCATCATCCCAATTGGAAAAATACATACAACAAAGTGACTATCGACCTATCAACTCATGATGCCGACGGACTAACCACAAAAGATTTCGACTTGGCCAAGGCGATTGATAAGTGCTATAAAAAATAGGGTTCTACCCCGAATTGTTTGGGTTTTGTAATTTTTAAAAAAAACATCCACACTTCAGCAACTAGCTGCTGACAAAAAATTATACCGTTCCGCTGCTTTGAGATGGCTGGAAATTCGTAACCTTTCAATTTTGGGCTTAACGAAAACTTGATACGAAACGGTAATTCCACTAAATTCCAGCTATATCAAAAAAGCTGTTACCACATGTATTTAATCTTATACCTGTTAATCCAAGAGGTTTTCTCATTTAAAATATATTTATCTTCAATGAGATTTCCTTTTTTGTCGTATTTGTATTCTATTTTCGTATCTTCAATAAGTTTTGGTTTACTGCTCACAATCCGATATTTTTTTATACTAGTTCGATTATTTTTATTGTTAAATGTTGATATGTAAATTACATGTAATATGTCATCTGAATTATACCACGACGATTTAATTTGATTTCCTTTGGTATCATAATCAAATTCAATTCTTGATTTTTGTTTCCCAATATTATCAAATTCAATTAATTCTATTTCATTCCATTTTTTGTCAAATTTTTGTCTCTCAAAATATTTTAAGGAATCATTATTGTTTTTTGTATTTATTTCAGCTATACGGTTCTTTCTGTCATAGATAGTTTTAGTTAAGCCCCAACTATATATTCTTTCAATTTCCTGACCATATTCATTATATTTATATTTAATCTGACTATGTTCAGAACCATCTGCATTAAATATTTTTTTCTTAATCACATTTCCGAACATATCATAAAAATAATACACACTTCCCCAACTTGGAGAACCATCAGGCTCGAAATTTAATCTTTTTATACTTTTGCCTTTAGAATCGTAGAAATTTATACTTTTAGATGTAGCCTTTTCAATTATTAAATTATCATTATATTCTATTTTATAAGTTGTAGATTCAATTTCTTTTGGACTGCCATTAAGTCCATCGAAAGCATCTAAATATTTCAAATTTGAGCAACCAAAAAAAATAGGTATTAGTATTAGAAGTATTTTTTTTCTCATATGTGTGGTAACATTAAGCTCATTAAGTCCAGATAGATAGGGATAAGA
>DMHA01000087.1:0-1843 GCA_003449615.1 Flavobacterium sp. | reverse complement strand
ACTTTTAAAAAGTTGTCAAATCTGATTTTGAATAGTTTACAATAATTTCAGAATTAGAAAACATTTTAAAACTATTTCTTAATGAACTTAATGGTTAAAAAAAAAGCTAAATGTTCAAAATATTTTCACAAAGAACCTTTATTTCAGACTAGCCATATCAATCACAAAACGGTATCGCACATCGCTTTTGAGCATTCTTTCGTAGGCTACGTTAATGTCCTGCATTTTGATGATTTCAATTTCCGAAACAATATTGTGTTTGCCACAAAAATCCAACATTTCTTGGGTTTCGGCAATACCACCAATTAAGGAAGCCGATACAGATTTCCGTCCCATAATCATCGGAACGGTATTCAAAATGGGTTCCAATCCACCGAGATAACCCACCAAAACCAAAGTTCCGTCAATAGTTAGCGAACCAATATAGGGATTCACATCGTGAATATAAGGAACAGTATCAATAATCAAATCGAATTTTCCGTTCACCGAACCCATCTGCTTTTCATCGGTAGAAATAATTACGGCATCGGCACCCAAGGATAAAGCATCTTTTTCTTTGCCCGGAGTTCTTGAAAAAAGCGTCACCTCAGCACCCAAACCTTTCGCCAATTTGATTGCCATGTGACCCAGACCACCCAAACCCACTACGGCAACTTTACTGCCTTTCCCCACTTTCCAATGGCGAAGTGGCGACCAAGTGGTAATTCCCGCACAGAGTAGGGGAGCAACGGCGGCCAAATCTAAATTGGAGGGTACTTTCAAAACGAAATGTTCATCGACCACAATTTTTTCAGAATAACCGCCATGAGTAGGTTGATTCAAATGTTTGTCATAACCACCATAGGTTCCCACCCATCCATTCAAGCAGTATTGTTCTAAATCTTTTTCACAACTGCTACAACTGCGACAAGAATCGACCAAGCAACCCACAGCGGCAAAATCGCCTACTTTCAAATGGGTTACCGCACTACCCACGTTTGTAATTTTACCTACAATTTCGTGACCCGGCACAACAGGATAAGTGGTTATGCCCCAATCGTTTTTGGCAAAATGCAAATCGGAATGGCAAACGCCACAATACATAATTTCGATTTCAATGTCTTTTGCACTCACTTCCCTGCGGGCAATTGTCATTTCATTCAAAGGCGCATCGGCTGCTTTTGTGCCAAAGGCTTTTACATTTGTTGTTTTCATGTTTAGCTATTTATAGGACTATTATATTTGTAAATCAGTATAACATCAAATGTAAAGCGTTTTTTTGCTATTCCACGATTTTGGTGGGGTATTTTTAAAATTAAAAGTTGGTATTGTTTATTGGTAGTTGTTTTGATTAAGATTTGACAACTTATTGAAAGTTGTCAAATCTAACCAATCGGAAATTCTGATGCGTTGATTTAATCTAGTTTTTCCCTCTTTAAAAATAGATTCAATTAGAAAGGCGATTTGTTCGTTCTAGGACATTTGCAAATTTTGTATTGGTAATTGTATTATTGTGAGAGCAAAAGATATTGGTATAAAATATTTTCAAAAGAAGTTGAAGTTTGAAAAGTAAAATTACCGCTTCTTCCTAAACTTCCATTTAGGAGCACTCATATTAATTCCTTCAATAATTTCAACATTATTTTTAATCAATAAATCCCTGATTGCATCTTCTTTATATCTAAACTGAAGACTTAAATCTTTGATGGTTATTCCTTTTAAAAAAGTAGAAATAATTTTTTGTTGTTCTTCTTTTTTAATAATATCTCTATTGAAGTTATCCATAAGGAAACTCAATTCTTCGGCATAAATACTCAAAGTCTCAATGATGTCAATCAGTTGAGCGGGGTTAATTTTTACTGTA
>DMHA01000251.1:3591-7027 GCA_003449615.1 Flavobacterium sp. | reverse complement strand
CGGTTTTGACTTATTGCCGTTTTATGTTTTTTTTGTTGTCTCATAAGGTTTGCTTAATTCATTTATAGTTTCAATTATAGGATTTGGAACTCGAATAAGTTTTACAGGAACGTTGTATTTTTTTTTACGACCTGCATTTCGTTCGTTATTTAAAACTACCTTTTCTTTTTTATCGCCTCTAATGTTCAATCCTTTATTTATAGAATCGTATAAATTTATATAAAATTTTTCTCTTTCTGATAATAAATGTTTTTCACATTCTTCTTTTAGTTCAAAAGTATGATTTTCAAAACCATATTTTTTAATAGATTCTTTTAGTTTTAAACCTCCATAATTTAATTTATGACTGTAAAAACGTTTTAGAATATTAGTGCTTTGTCCGATATAAACTTCTCCCACTGGATTAGTAATTTTATAAATTCCAATTACATTTCTATACTCTTCCATTTTTTTTTGTTTTTAAGTATTCTTTATTTACTGCATTTTCTGCAATCTCTTTACAATTTAAAAGACCTAAATCATCTACAATTTGTCTTTCAATTGAAGCACCTATTAATATTCTTTTCTTTTCCTTTGGTATTGGATGTCTTCCCATTTTTTATAATGTTTTAAATTTATAAGGCAAATATATAAATATAAATTGAATAAAAAAAAATATATATTCTATTTATAATCATTTTAAATTAGCTTTTTAATTTGCGTACTTAAATTAATTTTATATATTTGCTCTATAATAATTTTAAAACAATTAAAAAAACAATACGGCGAAGTTTTAATTTACAATGTAAAAACTGAGTACTAATAAAAAACACAGAAATTATGAAAACATTCAACCTTACATCGTACGCAACTGGTGGAATTATCAAAAGAATCAAAGCAGAAACACTTTTACAGGCTACTGAAATTTGCCACAAACAAGGATATAGCCTAGATGATGAGTTTTTAGAAACAGTTGAAGAAACAGCACAATATGACAGTATGCAAGGAAGAACTATCTATATTGATGAGATTATAAAATTTTAAAACTAAAAAAAATGAAAAACACTTTTCAGATTAATTCAAAAATTCCTTTACGGAGGCAAACCCTTAAATTTCACGATATGAATTATTTATTTAACATCAACTATTGGTTCAGATATGTAACCAATGGCGAACAAGAGAAAGATTTTGAGAACGTTACAATTACTGCCAAATCTTTTGAAGATGCTATTGAAGAAGTTATGTCGAGGTTCAGTAGTCCATCAAGACGTGTTTTTTCGATTGACTTAAAAAGCCAAACACCAACGCTAACTAAAAATGAATTATTTATTTTAACAAAGCCAAACAAATGAAATCACAAACCTACATCCAACAACAAACATTCAACAAACTGTTAAGCAGTTTAGGAATTGACCCGATGCAAATCGAGGTCATAGAACCCAAAATAGTTACCGACAAAGAAACAGAGTTTCGGGATTGGTATTATAGATTAGGAGGCAATATGAATTTTACTGAATTACAAATCGCCACAGGCTGGCAAAATCATTTAAGAAAATGGAACAAAAACCTATCTTTCAAGCAGTAGTAGTACTAATGGCAATAGCTTTTATCGTTGGTACATTTTTCGGAGTATTTTTAACCTTAACAATGATGTATTTATGACAAAACGTAAAAAAATAAACATGCACAAGTTTTATTGCTTGATGGAGTTATTACAAGACAACCTAGACGACCTCGAAGTGACAACACCACGAATGAAGTTCTTGAGAGATAGTCTTGCTGAATTTTGTGAGTTATTAAACGATGAGTGTGCAAATACTTACACGGTGCAGAAAACAACGTATTTTCAAGAGTTGACTAATAAGATTGATACTTTAATGAGAAAATATTTTAATCCTGAAATGTGATGGTAAAAATGGTTAGACAAAAAATAGATTTTTGCAGAAAAACTGGAGCAGAAATTAAGCAACCAACACTTTTTTAATTATCTTTGTAAAATAAAATATCGGTCAGGGTATTTAACACGAATCATTTTTTAGCCTTGACAACCCAATACTGACCTATTGGAATTTGTCAAGGCTTTTTTAAAGTTAAAAATTATGGGAATATCAAGCGAACAATTTTTACAATTAAGAGCCGAAGAAGTTGCGGTTATGTATGACCACACTTTCACGAAAAAAGAAGCAATTCTAACTGGCAAAAGAATGGTGGACAATCTTATTGAAGATGGCGACATCGACCCGAAAAAAGTATGGGCTAACATTGTCAGATTGAAAGAGGTTATAAATTCTGCCGATGCATATTTCAGGGAATCTTTGTATATCTTTGAAAAGGAATCAATTAACGGAGTTGAATTTACGCCAGTGCAAGGCGGGGAAACTTTGAACTATAAAGAAGACAAGATTTATTTACAGTTGCACGATGATTTGAGAATAAGAGAAGAGTTGTTAAAACTTGCCCGCAAGTCAAATAATGACTTATTTGACCAGTATGGTAATGTAGTGCCAAAGGTATCAACATCGCCTCGCAAATCAAGTATAACTGTAAAATTTTAAGGGTAAGGCACTCTCCCTTTTTTTGAGAGCCAAAAATTAAAACTAATTAAAAATGAAAAATGAAATTCAAATAATGCCAGTAAATGACATTATGGTTATGGCAAAGACATTTGCAGAAAGTGGAATGTTTACCGATGCAAAAGCAATGGGGCAGGCGTTCGTTAAAATTCAGGCTGGGCAGGAAATCGGAATACCTCCTTTTGCTGCAATGAGTGGTATTCACATTATTCAAGGCAAACCAACGCTTGGTGCTGGGCTTATTGCGAGTGCAATCAAAGGCAGTGGCAAGTATGATTATTTGGTGAAAGAATTGACGGATAAAAATTGTACTGTTGAATTTACGCAAGGAGGAAAAGAGATAGGTATTAGTTCATTTTCAATTGAAGATGCTAAAAAAGCTGGAACGAAAAACATTGATAAATTTCCAAAAAATATGCTGTTCGCAAGGGCAATTTCAAATGGGGTTAAGTGGTACTGCCCTGATGTGTTTGCGGGCCCAGTTTATGTTCCTGAAGAAATGCCTGAAGTGACAGTTGATGTTAATCACGTGGAAGTTATCGAAGAACCAAAAATTCCAACTTTGAATAAAAAGCAAATTGACAAACTTTTAACCTCGAATATTGCAACTATTGAAAAATATTTGAACTTAATAGAGGAAGGAAATTTGTCAGTAACAACCGAGCAACACGCTCAAATTAACATTTATTTAGAAACTTTAAAAACAGTAGAATAATGGAAATCACAGGAAAAGTAAAAGTAGTAACACCCGAGCAAGAGATAACTCCAAGTTACACAAAAAGAGAATTGGTAATAGTTACCGATGAGCAATATCCTCAATCGATTATGATTGAATTTGGGCAAGGAAAATGTAATGAATATCTTGACAAATTAACCATTGGAGA
>DMHA01000251.1:0-3440 GCA_003449615.1 Flavobacterium sp. | reverse complement strand
AAAATAGGTAGTACGCCAGTTGCACAAACTGCACATGCACCAGTTACGGAATTTGCTCCATCGCCTACATCGGGGCAAGTTCCTGATGCGGAGGAATCGGATTTGCCATTTTGATATTAAAAAATCCGCACTTCATTAATTTGAGGTGCGGTAATTTATATTAATTCTAAATAAATTAATTTGTATATTTGAAAACCCGAAAATAGTATCGGGATTTTTTACCCAATAAGTGTAATAATTTTATAACAAATAAAATAATGAGAGAAATAAAATTTAGAGCGTGGCATATTCCAACAAAAAAAATGTTTGATGTTTTTAGTTGGTGTAAAGATTATGTTTTGATGCAATTCACAGGACTGAAAGACAAAAACGGAGTGGATATTTATGAGGGGGATGTTTTACAAAATAATGAAAATAAAAAAGGAGTTGTTGAGTTTTTTGATGGGTCATTTTGTTTAAAATCAAACGGCTTTTACGTCTTAAATAATGGGTATTTGAAAAACAAAAAAGTAATCGGAAATATTTACGAAAATCCAGAACTACTATGAAAAAATACAAATTACTAATAAAACAAAAAGGACTGAAAATAAGTTGGATTTCCGACCAGTTGGGAATAAGCCAGCCTACATTATCTATGTACTTAAACAACAAAAGAGAGATGCCTTATGAAGTAGAGCAACGACTAAAAAAGATACTGCTATGACATTAAAACAATCATTCGACAGGTTGCGTTTCACTCTAACGAAACAAAATAAACCGAACCAAACCGATATAGATGCTTTTAATGAAATAGGTAAATATTTTGCCTTGCATCAAAAAGACATAGTTCAAGATAATTTATTATTTGCCAAACTTTATGCTTTCACTTTGTCGGAGTTGCTTACTTATTACAGCGACATAGATTTTGCAAATAAAGAAATAAATAAAGTTCTTAACGAACCTATTTGCATTGAAAAATTATCATTATCACTTCGCACGATGGAACTTCGTAATTATTTCGCACAAAAGAAAATACTGGACCCGTTTCTAAAAACAAAAAGCGTTAAAGAATTAGAAGAAATTCACGAAAGATATTTAGATAAATTACCACAACTTGATCCGATTGAATTTGCAAAAATTGGCAGTAACTGGAGCGAAAAAGATGTAATCTATAATCTGGAATCAAACATAAATTTATCAATCCAAAATTATAAGAATTATGTTTGAACCGATAGTAATTAATTCAGAAATATCTAAAAAAGAACTTTCTTATAATGAAATTCTAAAATTTAGAGTATTGCCGACAGATAAGATACCAGTTCCTGATGTTGTTTTATCATTCTTTGATTCAATGGTAATGACACGGAAAAATATATCTTGCATTACTGGAAAGGCAAAAGTTGGAAAAACTTTTTTACTTACTCTTTTAAATATAGCTGTATTAAATAAAGGGGAATTTCAAAATACTTTAAAATCATTTCTTCCAAAAGGGAAAGATAAAATATTATATATAGATACTGAACAGTCAGATTTTCATATTTTATTAATTTTGAAACGTATTTTAGATTCGGTTGGCGAAAATAAAATAGAAAATTTATTAATGTTTAATTTTGATGCCATTGATATTGAACAAAGAAGAAATTATACAAAGGAATTGATTTACAATACAGAAGGAGTTGGTATTGTAGTAATAGATGGTATTGCGGATTTAATTTATGATACCAATGATATTAAAGAAAGTTCTATAATGGCTTCCGATTTAAGAAAATGGAGTGTTGAAAAAGATTTACACATTGTGAATGTATTACACCAAAATCCAAGTGAAAATAGTAAAATGAGAGGTCATTTAGGCACTATTTTAATGAATAAGTCAGAAACAGTAATACAAATTACCCCTTGCAAAGAAAATGAAGATATAAAAATAGTGGATACATTAAGTACAAGAAATAAAAAACCACTTCCGTTCGCCTTTGAGATTGACGAAAACGGAATCCCTTATATTTCAGATTATCAATTTGAAAGCAAACCGATTAAAAAAATGACTAAAAAAGAGTTATTTGAAACACATAAAATTGATATTGTTTTAGATATTTTCGCCACTTCGAGTGATTTAGGAATAGGTTATGGGCAGTTACTAGACCACTTCAAAAGAGCCTACCTTTCTAAAAGTAGCGAAACACTTGGCGACAACAACGCAAAAGATTATATAAAAGATTTAATTGAGACTAGCTATATTGTTAAAAGCAAAGAAGATAATAAGTACTATTTAGGTACTGCAATTGACATATTTTCTTAATAAAAAGTGGTTTAATGGTATCAAACCAGTATAATAAACTTGTAAATAGGTTTAATGGTTTAAAACCCTATATATAGATAGGGTTTAAACCTAAATTAGTAAACTAAAATTAAATAAACTAAAAATGAAATTAAGACAATATCAAACAGACCTATCAATAAAAGCAAATGATATTCTAAAAGAAAAAGGAATAGTTTATTTGTCGGCAGAAGTTCGCACAGGCAAGACAATTACAGCACTTGAAACAGCTAGATTGTTTGGAGCTGAAAAAGTATTATTTATTACAAAAATAAGAGCATTTAATAGTATCCGAAACGACTATAAAAACTTTGGATTTAATTTTTCAATTATGATCATAAACAAAGAATCAATTCATAAATTTATAGATAATGATTTTGATTTGATAATTTGCGATGAGGCACACGGATTGTTTTCAACATACCCAAAGCAAAACGGTTTTACTAAAATATTCAAAAAAAGATTTTCACACGTGCCAATGATTTTAATGAGTGGCACAGCAACACCAGAAAGCTACTCTCAATGGTACCATCAATTTTGGGTATCCGACAGGACACCTTTTAAAGAATATACCAACTTCTACAAATGGGCAAAAGACTATGTGAATGTTACTCAAAAACATTTAGGTCACGGAATTGTCAATGATTATTCAAATGCAAACTATGATAAAATAATGTCGGTTATCAAAGACTATATTTTGACTTTTACCCAAGCGGAGGCAGGATTTCAAACCACAGTAGAAGAGGAAGTGTTAGAGGTAGAAATGCGACCAATAACCTATCAAATAATTGATAGGTTGAAAAAAGACAATGTAGTGAGTAATAAGGATGGACAGGTTATTTTAGCCGATACAGGGGCAAAAATGATGCAAAAACAACACCAATTGTTTAGCGGGACTGTAAAATTAGAAAATGGAATAGGTAAAATAATTGATAATAGTAAAGTAATTTTTATCAAAGATTATTTTGAGGGAAAAAAAATAGCAATTTTCTATAAATTCCAAGCTGAACTGGAGATGTTACAAGATGTTTTTTGTGAAAAATTAACAACCAATTTAGAAGAGTTCAACACCACAGATAAATGGATTGCTTTGCAATTTGTAAGCGGTCGGGAGGGAATTTCACTTCGTAAGGCTGATTATTTGGTG
>DMHA01000134.1:6102-10130 GCA_003449615.1 Flavobacterium sp. | reverse complement strand
CCAACGGTTGAAACCGTTGGTAATGGTTTTTGACAGATTTCATTCTTCAACATTGCCCACTCCCGAAAGCTTTCGGGATCAACCGTGGGAAGATTAATTTCAATAACATTAGGTTATATCTCTTAATTCTAAAATAAATGCAATTTATCGTACACCCGTTTTAACCGACATATTTGTTTGGAAAATAGGAAATTGAATTAATTTGAATAGCCGTTGGTTTTAACCAACGGATTAATAAAATTTGATAGGAATTGGCTTTAGCCAAAAAAATTGATTTATTTTGGCTAAAGCCAATAGATTAATTCCTATTATATTCCGTCGGTTAAAACCGACGGCAATTCAGAAAAAAAATATCTTCTAAATTATATCTGTAAAATTTCTCCCAAACAGAATATCTTTGAAGAAATAAAAAATAAAAAATAAATGACAACCCATCTCGCACTCCTCCGTGGCATCAATGTTTCCGGTCACAATATGATAAAAATGGAGGCTTTGAAAACGACTTTGGAAGCCATTGGTTTTCAAAACGTGCAAACCTATATTCAATCGGGAAATGTTTTTGTGGACAGCGAGGATGAAAATGCCGCAGCAGTTGGTTTCAAAATCAATCAGGAAATTTTCAAAGTTTTTGGTCACGAAGTTCCTGTTGTGGTCATTGGTAAAGCAGATTTAGAATACTGTTTAAAGAACAATCCTTTTTTGAAAGATGCACCATTGGATATAAAAAAACTCTATGTTGCTTTTGTATCTACCACTTTGCGAAGCGAAAGTATCAATGATTTGAAAATGAGTCAAGTAAAACCTGACGAAGCCAGTATTGATGCTAGCAGAATTTACATTAAATATTCAGTAGGAGCGGGAAAAACTAGATTTGACCAAAAATATATCGAAAAAAAATTGAATGTGACTGCAACAATTAGGAATTGGAATACCGTGACTCAATTGTTAAAACTGTATGAGGAAAAATAATTTCCGAAATAATTATTTGATAAAATCCGTCTAAATTCTGGCTAGAAACGAAGCAAAGCGATTAAAAATCTACCACAATTGTCCTACTTCATTTTTAATGAAAGCCAAAGCAGCACTGCTTGGCACAGGTTTTTCCAATAAATCACTCAAAATTACTTCACGCAACTGATTGGCATCGGCCACTTTTTCGTTTTTGGTTGCCAATCGAATCATTTGAATTGTGGCATTTTTGGACGTGGTTATTATCGACCAACACTCCTCTGAAATGTAGATTTGTTGGGTTAAATTGTGTTCAAATTCCTGTTCTACTTGTGCAATTACATAATTGGCATACTCGTTTTTATCCTCCGAAATAGGAGTGATTCTGACCAACAATTGCAATGGATTAATGCGTTCCAAAAACAATGTCATTCGCTCATAAGCTTGCAATCGGATAGGTAATGTTTCTTTTTTGTTTTCTTTTTGCAACAACCATCTTCTAGTATTTTGTTGGTCTTTAAAATAAGAAACAAATAAATAGTATGCAACTCCGCCGGTAATTAGCGAAGGAATAGTGTAAGCCAATATTTCAATTATTTTTGTTGAATCCATTTGATATTTTCGATTTGAATTTAAGAATCAAATTATTATTACTTATTTTGAAGTCTATTTTCTATAGCATTAATCCAAAACAAAACTCACACTTACATTGGCCGTAATCTCGATTTCGCCAATGGCCAAAGTTTCTCTTGGAGCTGATTCAGCATCAAACGTTGCTTTCATAGCATACATTCTGGGTTGTGAAATATAGATTTGTGAATTATCCGAAATTAATATTGCCTTACCCACTTTTTGGTTTAAAACGGAAACAAAATCTTCGGCTTTTGATTTTGCATCTTTCATAGCCAATTTTCTAGCATCGGATTGCAATTGAAATATTTTTGAAGATTTGAACTCTACATTATCAATTCTGTTAATTCCTTCGTTGACCAAACCTTCCATCAAAGCATCATACTTGGATAAATCTTTCAGAAGAATTTGAAGCGTTTGGGTGGCAATATAACTATATTTCTTTTTTTCGTAATCATAATTTGGGTTCAAAGAAATGCGTTGTGTTTGAAAATCTTCGGTGGCGATATTCGACTTTTTGACAAATTTCAATATGGCATCCATCTTTTTGTCGTTGTCTTGCTTTACATCAACTGCTTTTATTCCTTTGGTTTCAATCGAAATGGAAATCGTTGCTTGGTCTGGGGCAACTTTTACTTTTCCTTCGCCCGATACATTAATCATTGGAACTTGTTTTTGCTCTTGTGCATAAGTATTTGCCAAAAATATTAAGGCAAAAATTAAAATTACTTTTTTCATTTTAAAAAATTTTTAAAGGTTCTACAATCTTTTGTCAAATCCTGTGCCATTTATAGTTTTCCCATTTTAGCCATAATAAAAAGAATCACAATTGGAATTGCCAAAAGCAACACCATAAAAATATTATCTTCAAGCATCGATGGTTGTTTGATTATTGTAATCAAATAGCCACCAATGGCACCACCAAAATGTGCAGTGTGTCCGATGTTGTCATTCTGGGCTTTCATTCCATAAATTGAGTATAACAAATAACCAATTCCAAAAAGATAAGCTGGAATGGGAATTACATAAAATAATCCCAACATCATATCGGGTTGCAATAAAATCGCCGAATAAATAATTCCGGTCACCGCTCCTGATGCCCCAATGGCTCGGTAACTATAATCGTTTTTGTGCATTACTAAAGTGAGTAAACTACCAAAAACAAGACTGATGAGATAAATTAATATAAAAGAAATATCGCCAAAATAATTAATTACAACAGGGGCAAAAATATAAAGCGTAAACATATTGAAAAACAAATGTCCTAAATCTGCGTGCAAAAACCCCGAAGAAATCATTCGAATATGTTCGCCAGCACGGATGCTACCAATGTGAAATTCGTATTTCCTGAAAAAGTATAAATCGTTAAATCCTTTGTAACTGAATAAAACCGTGGCAACAATAATAAAAATAGTACTCATAAATAATTTGGATAGTATTAAAAGTGTAAATCTAATTAATAATTGGGTTAAAAAAATAAATCTAGCGATTTAAACTAACCATTGAAAGGCAATTTTGAATTATATTTGTTGAAATTATTTACTAATGCAACTGTTTATTTATCTTATTGTATATCCTTTTTTATGGTTCCTATCGAAACTTCCCTTTCGGTTATTGTATTTATTTTCTGATTTTGTATATCTAATTGTATATTACATTATTGGTTACCGAAAAAAAACGGTTCGTGAAAATCTGGCATTGGCATTACCTAATTTATCCGATGCAGAGCGAATGATAATCGAGAAAAAATCATTTCATCATTTGTGTGATATGTTTCTTGAAATGATAAAAACAATGTCCATTTCTAAAAAAGAAATTAGCCAAAGATTTGTGTTTACCAATCTTGAAGTCTATCAAAAACTCGAAGAGCAAGATAAAAGTATTGCTATGATGGTAGCCCATTATGCTAGTTATGAATGGGTAATTTCTATGAATTCTTACATCAAATTTAATGGATACGCAATTTACAAAAAAATTGTCAATCCTTATTTTGATAAATTAGTTCGTAGTATTCGAGCCAGATTCAAAGCCAATCTGATTACGACCAAAAAAACCATTCAATATATTACTAAAAATAAAAAAAACAATCTTCTTTCACTTTACGGATTTGCCAGCGATCAAACGCCAAAACTTGCCACTACTTTTCATTGGCAAAAATTTATGGGAATTGAAGTTCCTGTTCATACAGGAGCCGAGATGTTGTCGAAAAAGTATGATATGAATGTCATTTTTTTAAAAGTAAAAAAAGTAAAAAGGGGTTATTATGAAGCCAGTTTTGAAATTCTTTCTGAAAACACTAAAGAAGTACCCAACTACGAAATTACCGATAAATATCTAAAACTTGTAGAGCAAGAAATCTACGAAGCGCCAGAATTTTATTTGTGGACACACAATCGTTGGAAACACAGACGGTAGATTGCAGATTGCAGATTTTAGATTGCAGATTGCAG
>DMHA01000134.1:3131-6048 GCA_003449615.1 Flavobacterium sp. | reverse complement strand
CAGATTACAGATTACAGATTGCAGTTTGCAGTTTGCAGATTGCAGATTGCAGATTGCAGATTTAAAGCTTAAAGGTTAAGGGTTAATTTTAAAGTCTTAATACTTGATACTGCTGTCTTAATACTTAGGGTTTAAAGTCTTACTACTTAATACTGCTGTCTTAATACTTAGGTTTGGAGGTTTAAAGTTTAAGATAGCAGTGTTTAGCATTCTGTTTAAGTATTTTGTACTATTAGAAAATAGATAGGCATACCAATTGTTATATTTACTGGAAATGTTACTGCAAGAGCCATTGGTAAAAACAGCCCAGGATTTGCTTTAGGAACAGAAATTTTCATCGCCGCAGGAACTGCAATGTAAGAGGCACTTGCTGCTAAAACCGCAAATATAAATCGATTGGTTATATCTTGTGTTACAAAGGAACTTAACATAGCAATTATACAACCATTAATCAATGGAATTAAAATGGCAAAAATAATTGGAAACCAACCGAATGAGAAAAATGCTTTTAACTTTTTACCACTTGTAATCCCCATATCTAAAAGAAAAATGGCAAGAAAGCCTTTGAAAAGGTCGTTTGTAAATGGTTTTATTCCTTCTGCCTGTTTAGCATTGGCTACATAACCAATAATCAAACTACCAAGAATAAGCAAGACACTTCCATTTGTAAAAGAATGTTTTAACGCACTTGCTTTTTTTATCATATGGGATTCGTCCTTGTTAAAGATGGATACTAAAATCAATCCAATTATTATAGCAGGCGATTCCATCAAAGCCATAATGGCTACCATGTGACCATGAAGCATTAATTGCTGAGATTCGAGATAAGAAACTGCCGTTACAAATGTTACAGCACTTACTGAGCCATAAGCAGCAGCTATAGCTCCAGCATCAAAAACGTTTAATTTTCTTTTTAGTATGAAGAATGTGTAGAGCGGTATCATTAAGGAAATAAAAATCCCAAATAACATAGACCATCCAATTTCCATTGTAATTGCCTCATGAGATAATTCCTGTCCGCCCTTGAAACCAATTGCAAATAAGAGGTATAATGAAATAAATTTTGATGAATTCTCTGGAATTTCTAAATCACTTTTTAAATAAACAGCAAAAACGCCAAGTACAAAAAAGAGTAATGCTGGGTTCGTTAAATTTTCTATAAGTAAATTAAAATTCATGTTATTCTTACTTTTTTTAATTGTTTAAATTTAGACGATTATTCTACAAACTCTAATTTTCCTGTTAGTAGTGAGTAATATGACCCTACTATTTTTATCTCTCCTTTTTCTTCCATTTCTCCCAAGATGTCACTTCTTTGAACATTAATCTTCTAACAGTGAAATATTTATTTCTGAATTGACCACTAACTTTTTATTTTTAGCTTTGGCTTCCAACAAAATCTCCTCTAGTTTTTTCATTTCTTTTCTTAGCAATGGGATTCTTTTTTGTGCCATTTCATCGTCTTTTCCAAATCGCTCTTGAGAACTCAAATTTTGCGTAGTATGAAAATTGATTTTGGAAGAATACATATTAATTAGAATTTCTTTAGCCTCATCAAAGGAGAAGTTACCTTCGATAAGTGTTAATTTTTCAATTTTATTCATTTTGTTCATTTTATTTTGGATTTTTAGATGATAAATGTTTTGAAGTCAAAGCTCCTATTATTACTACTAAGGCGACGAATAGTTGACTAATTACAAAATCTTTAGCTATGAAAGCCATTATTAGAAAGCCAAGCATTAATACAAAACAAAAACTGGTTTTTAATACAATTAAATTCATTTTATTTCAATTTTATTATTGAAGTGATTTAAACTTTTACACTTTTGGTTTTTGAATTGAAAGTTTTTCTTAATTCAAAAAGTTCTTGTTGCAATTGCTCTACTATATTTTTAACGCTGCAAAATTGAACATTCCAATTCATAAATTTTTATTTATCTTTGTAATGCAATCCATAAAAATAATTAATGAACTATACATTGAATCAATTGCAGATATTTTTGAAAATCGTACAAACACAAAGTGTAACGAAGGCTTCAGAAGAATTGCACCTTACTCAGCCAGCAGTATCCATTCAGTTGAGAAATTTTCAAGACCAATTTGACATCCCTTTAACCGAAGTGGTCGGACGGAAAATTTACATTACTGATTTTGGGTTAGAAATTGCAGAGGCGGCTGAAAACATAATCAACCAAGTTTATGCCATAAACTATAAGACCTTAGCGTACAAAGATCAATTAACAGGTCGTTTAAAGATTTCAGTTGTGTCAACAGGAAAGTATGTAATGCCTTATTTTCTAACAAATTTTATGCAAGAACATGCAGGAATCGAATTAATGATGGATGTTACTAATAAAAATAAAGTGGTGGAGAGTTTAGAAAATAATGAAGTTGATTTTGCACTTGTTTCTATTTTACCAAATACATTAAATATTGAGAAACTCGATTTACTTCAAAATAAGTTGTACTTGGTAGGAAATACCGAAACAAAATTCAAAAAGAGTACCAACATAAAAGATATATTTAAAGATTTGCCTTTAATATTTAGAGAAAAAGGGTCGGGAACTAGACAAACAATGGAAAGTTTTATTGAACGTAATAATATATCAGTTTTAAAAAAAATGGAGTTGACATCTAATGAAGCTGTTAAACAAGCTTTATTGGCTGGCTTGGGATATTCAATTATGCCCTTGATTGGAATTAAAAATGAATTGAATAACAATGAATTGCAAATAATCTCAATCAAAGGTCTTCCAATTAAAACAACTTGGAGTTTAATATCGTTGAAAGGAAAGAAACATTCTCCTGTTGCTAAATCTTTTTTAGAGTATTTGAAAAATGAAAAATCACAAATCGTTCACGATAAATTCAGCTGGTATGAGCAGTATTAGGAATTGATTTTAGATTGCAGATTTTA
>DMHA01000134.1:0-3009 GCA_003449615.1 Flavobacterium sp. | reverse complement strand
AGATTGCAGATTGCAGATTACAGATTGCAGATTCTAACTTCAAAACTCTTAAAATCTTAAAATCTTAAAATCTTAAACTTCAAAACTCAAACCACTCTTCCACTAATTCTTTCTCGAACGGTTTTGCTTTTTTATGACTGAATTCATTGGTATTTTTATCATAAATATAGTCTTTCGACCATTCTTGATGATTTTTTGCCAAGTCGATGATGCTATTGCAAACCAATTGAATCTCATCATTTGTAGTAGTTGGATGAAAAGACATTCTAATCCAACCGGGTTTTCTAATCAAATCGCCCAAAGCAATTTCGTCAATAAGTTGGCTCGATGTGATCTGATCTACGTGCAACAGAAAATGCCCATAAGTTCCTGCACAACTACATCCACCTCGGGTTTGAATTCCAAATTTATCATTCAATATTTTTACGCCCAAATTAAAATGTAAGTCGTCAATATAAAAAGAAATCACGGCTAATCTGTCTTGATGTTGTGCAGCAAGAATCTTGATATTTGGAATATTTCCCAAGCTCGAAAAAGCAAAATCAACAAGTTCTTTTTCTCGTTTAATGATGTTTTCGACACCCATTTTTTCCTTCAATTGGATTGCCAAAGCGGTTTTTATGACTTGCAAAAATCCAGGAGTTCCGCCATCTTCTCTATCTTCAATATTATCAACATATTTGTGTTCGCCCCAAGGATTTGTCCAAGAAACTGTTCCGCCTCCGGGATTATCTGGAATCAAATTTTGATATAATTTTTTATTAAAAACTAACACGCCCGAAGTTCCTGGACCTCCAAGAAATTTGTGTGGCGAAAAGAAAATGGCATCCAAGAAACTTTCTGGGTCTTCGGGGTGCATATCGATTGTTACATAAGGACCAGAACAAGCAAAGTCAACAAAGCAAAGTCCGTTGTGCTGATGCATCAATTTTGCAGCGGCATGATAAGGCGTTTTGATTCCCGTCACATTAGAACAAGAAGTGATTGAAGCAATTTTGAAGTTCCTGTCTTTGTGTTTTTCCAATAATTCAGCAAGATTTTCAAGACTAAACAAACCCTCTTCGCAAGAAGGAATTACCTCAACATCGGCAATGGTTTCCAGCCAAGAAGTTTGGTTAGAATGGTGTTCCATGTGTGAAATAAAAACAACAGGCTTTTTTTCGATGGGAATTTGAATATAATCTTTCAGGTTTTCGGGAATTTTTAACCCCAAAATACGTTGAAATTTATTGACAACACCCGTCATTCCAGTTCCATCTGTAATGAGAACATCGTCATCATAAGCATTTACATGATTTTTTATGATACTTCTGGATTTTTTATACGCCATAGTCATCAATGTTCCTGAAACGGTTGTTTCAGTGTGCGTGTTGGCTACAAAAGGGCCAAACTCATTCATCATTTTTTCCTCAATAGGACGATACAAACGGCCACTAGCAGTCCAATCTGTATATAAAATTTTTTGAATTCCAAAAGGCGAAACAAATTCCTGATTGATTCCAACTATATTCTTGCGAAATGGTTGGAAATAATTTTCTAAATGGGTTGGCATTGCTGTGGTAGTCATTCAATTCCTAATTTGATTTCAAATATACCTTTTTTTAGAGAATTAGGATATTTCTTTTTTTTGAAGTAATTTGTATAATAGCCGAAATTCCTATATCCAATGATTTTTCTAAAATGGATAAGAATTCAAAAGAACTATTTTGTAGTCAAAACAGTTTGGTGTTTTTTGACTCTAATATGGCTAAATTAAAATGCGTCTAAAAGTCCTTCAATCATTTTTATTTAAGGTAAA
Source organism: Flavobacterium sp. (assembly GCA_003449615.1). Classification (GTDB taxonomy): domain Bacteria; phylum Bacteroidota; class Bacteroidia; order Flavobacteriales; family Flavobacteriaceae; genus Flavobacterium. Next base: position 1,211 of record DMHA01000134.1, on the reverse strand, counting down.
TTTCGTTTTTTACCTCAAATAAATTTAAATTAACAATTCTGCTTTATATTCCGATTTTGGTTCTTGAACTAAAAACAATTCTAGCTCTTTTTTGTCGTTAAAACCGCCTATTTTACTGCGATACAAATTTGCAGTTTTTATATTTTCAATTTCAATTTTTCTGTTTTTGCTAATGTTCAAAAACTCTTCTTCTTGGTCAATTCCTAAAAATCGTCTGTTTGCCAAATTAGCAGCAATTCCTGTTGTAGAACTTCCTGTAAATGGGTCCAAAATCCAAGCATTTGGCTTTGTCGAAGCCAAAATAAGTCTTGTCAAAACCGACAAAGGTTTTTGTGTTGGATGTTTTCCACAAGATTTTTCCCAAGGTGCAATGGCTGGCAATTTCCAAACGTCTTTCATTTGTTTGTCGCCATTGAGTTGCTTCATTAATTCATAATTGTAATAATGTGGCACTTTTTCGCTTTTCCTTGCCCAAATAATTTGCTCAGTTGAATAGGTAAAATATCTACATGAAAAGTTTGGTGGAGGATTTGATTTTTCCCAAGTAATGACATTCAGAATTTTAAAACCTAATTCATTTAGAATTTGTCCAACCGAAAAAATGTTGTGCATCGTTCCACTAATCCAAATTGTGGCATCGTCTTTCATTTTTTCTCTCGCCAATGTTAGCCATTTTCGATTGAAGTCATTTATGAATTCAAATCCTTCTGATTTATCCCACGTTCCTTTATTGACACTTACAATTTTTCCATTTTGAATGGACAAACCATTATTGGATAAAAAATAAGGAGGGTCGGCAAAAACCATATCAAACTTGTGGTCGAACTGTGGCAAAAGTTTCATGGTATCACCGTGAAGAAGATAAAAGTCTTTGTCTGTGGATTTGAAATAGGGGTTAATCATTCTTCTATCATATCAGCTAAAAAATAAAGCATATTACCAAGATTATATTTTCCCTCAGAAAAACCATTCTTTTGGCAATTATCAGGTATAAAAACGCTTTTATCTTTTAATTGTTTATCTAATGCAATAATACGCAAAGTATTAACTAACGCATTCATTTTGTCCTTTTTTTTAATCTCTTTATTGATTTTGTATTTTTTTAAATCAATGCTTGTTTTACTTTTTAAAACTTTTTCAATTTTTAATATTTGTTCCATTTTGAAATAAATTAGTGAACAAATATACAAAAAATAATTTAAAATAACACT
>DMHA01000185.1 GCA_003449615.1 Flavobacterium sp. | reverse complement strand
TGCCATTGAAATTGCCATTGATATTGCCATTGAAATTGCCATTGAAATTGCCATTGAAATTGCCATTGATTTTTTAAAGAATTTTTAACGAATGTCAAATTGACATTTTTTACATTTGGTTTAAAATTTGATGATCAAAGAAAAATAACTTAAAAAATAAAATTATGGGAATGGGATATTTGATTTTAGCGGGTTTAATAATGCTAGCAAGCTGGTTAGTAAGTGCACGATTAAAAAGTAAATTTGAATTGTACTCCAAATTGCATTTACAAAACGGAATGTCAGGAAAAGAAATTGCTGAAAAAATGCTCGCTGATCACGGAATTCGTGATGTAAATGTCATTTCAGTAGAAGGACAATTGACCGATCATTACAATCCGGTGGATAAAACGGTCAATTTGAGCGAAGCCGTTTACAACCAACGAAATGCTGCAGCAGCAGCGGTTGCCGCTCACGAATGTGGTCACGCTGTGCAACACGCCACAGCTTATAGCTGGCTTACTTTGCGTTCGCAGTTGGTTCCAGTGGTGAATGTAGCTTCATCTTATATGCAATGGATTTTGCTTGCAGGGATTTTGATGATTAAAACTTTTCCATCACTTTTATTGGTAGGAATCGTGATTTTTGCCGCCACGACTTTGTTTTCAATAGTGACTTTGCCAGTAGAATATGACGCTAGTAATCGTGCATTGGCTTGGTTAGAAAACAAAAGAATGTTGTCGCAACAAGAGCAAGCTGGAGCAAAAGATGCTTTGAAATGGGCCGCGAGAACTTATGTAGTTGCTGCTTTGGGTTCGATTGCGACTTTGTTGTATTATGTTTCCATTTATATGGGAGGTAGAAGGTAATAATAAAAATTCCAAAATTTTAAATTCCAAAGGGAAATTCCAAAATAAAAAAAATTCCAAATTCCAATAGACTCTAAAGTTATTGGAATTTGGAATTTTTTATTGGCATTGTTATTGAAATTGCCATTGATATTTATTTCCCCTTATTGGCTTCCGAGATATATTTTTCTAATGCCATTGTCATCGAAGGTGTTTCGGGAGTTGGAGCTAGGATGTCAATTCGTAATCCTTTTTCTAATGCTGCTTTTTGAGTTGTGCTTCCAAAAACTGCAATTCGTGTATTATTTTGTTCGAAGTCAGGAAAATTACTAAATAAAGATTTAATTCCAGATGGACTAAAGAAAGCCAATACATCATAATAAACATCGGCCAAATCAGATAAATCACTAACCACCGTTTTGTAAAAAACGGCCTGAGTCCAATCGACTTTTAGATTGTTTAAGGTTATAGGAGCATCGGCATTGAGTTGGTCTGAAGCGGGCAAAAGGAATTTCTCATCTTTATATTTCTTGAAAAGAGGAGTTAAATCGGCGAAATCTTTTGGGCCAACATAAATTTTTCGTTTGCGATACACTACGTATTTTTGCAAATAAAATGCGATTGCTTCAGATTGACAAAAATATTTCAATCCTTCGGGAACTTTGTATCGCATTTCCTCAGCCACTCTAAAAAAGTGATCCACGGCATTTTTACTAGTCAAAATGATGGCTGTAAAATTGTTTAAATCTATTTTTTGAAGTCTAATCTCTTTAGCGCTAACCCCTTCGACGTGTATAAAAGATCTAAAGTCAACTTTTACTTTATGCTTATTTTGAAGTTCAAAGTAAGGAGAATTTTCCACTTTAGGCTCGGGCTGCGACACCAAAATTGTTTTTACTTTCATATTTGACATTTACTAAGCATTACCTTTCGTGAACCAATAATACAAGAAATAATAAGGTCCTATTTCGAGAGTGCAAAGATATAAAATAAAATAAAACAACTTACCAAATATTATATTTTGATGATTTTTTATAGATATTAAATAAGTTAAAACAAATGAAATCAGTACTATAAAAATTATTATTGTGATAAAATTTCTTGAAACAACATCATTATAGAACAATATAACGTTTAATGGCAATAAGAATAAACCTATGTATGTTCTGAAAATAACTTTCTGAAAGTTAAATTGCGCTACAATTTCTTCAATATTGAACGCGTTGGCAATAATTTTTTCAATCAAAAATTTTGATAAAACAAAGTATATCAGGAACGTAATTATCTGAATGAACAAAATCCAGTCTGTTTTTGAAGCATATTCAAAGTGAAAAAGTGAAATTTGAATAAAAAAAGTAAATGAAATAAGTTGTACTAAAAATAACGTCAAGGTAAAACTGTTATTGAGATGACTTCCATCTTTGTAAAGAGTAAGGTATTTATTAGAATAAATTAATTTTGCAAAGTCGGCAAATCGATTTTCATAAGCAGATTTTGTTATTGCAATGATAGCAAATGAAATGACAAACAAGACTGTAGCCCAATCCTTGTTTTCGGTTATCCTTAAATGAAGTAGATTATCAATCATATTGGTGCAAAATTAGTAATTTTTTATTTCATTATATTATTATAAGTTTGTTGTGAAATCAAATCGTATAAAAAGTTTACTTTTGCCAAGAAATTACTCGAAATATGAATGATTGTATTGTTATAATTCCTACCTATAACGAAATTGAGAACATCGAAAGCATTATTAGGGCTGTGCTTTCTCAGCACAAACCTTTTCATGTATTAGTTATTGATGATAATTCACCCGATCATACCGCCGAAAAAGTAAGTTTGCTTCAATCTGAATTCGAAGGAAGGCTGTTTTTAGAAAAAAGAATGGGAAAATTAGGTCTAGGAACTGCTTATGTTCACGGTTTTAGATGGGCTTTGGAACACAATTATGATTATGTGTTTGAAATGGATGCCGATTTTTCTCATAATCCAAATGACTTAGAAAAATTGTACGATGCTTGTCATTTTGGCGGATCAGATTTGGCCATCGGCTCTCGGTATGTAACAGGTGTAAATGTCGTAAACTGGCCTTTAAATCGAGTATTGATGTCCTATTTTGCCTCGGTTTATGTGCGATTTATTACAGGAATGAAAATTCACGATGCTACAGCTGGATTCATTTGTTACAAAAGCGAAGTTTTAGTTGGTATCAATTTGGATAAAATAAAATTTGTAGGTTATGCTTTTCAAATTGAAATGAAATACCGAACATTTTGCAAGAATTTTCAAATTGTTGAGGTTCCAATTATTTTTACTGATAGAACAAAAGGACAATCCAAGATGAGCAGTGCCATTTTTAAAGAAGCCATTTTAGGAGTTATTGCTTTGCGTTTAAAAAAATTATTTAACACCTTATAAAGGAAACTCAAAATGAATAAGGTTTTAATAAAAAATGCCAAAATAGTAAACGAAGGAACTATTTTTGAAGGCGATGTCTTAATCGAAAACGACTTAATTGTCGAAATTTCGGAAACAATCAGTGCAAAATCCTCAGATTGTAAGATTATTGATGCCGAAGGCAATTATTTAATTCCAGGAGCCATTGATGATCAAGTACATTTTAGAGAACCCGGACTAACGCATAAAGGAGATATCGAATCCGAGTCAAGAGCTGCGGTTGCTGGCGGAATCACTTCTTTTATCGAACAACCCAATACAGTTCCGAATGCCGTAACCCAAGAAATTTTGGAGGAAAAATATCAAATTGCTGCCCAGAAATCATTCTCCAATTATTCATTTATGATGGGTGCAACCAATGATAATCTCGATGAGGTTCTAAAAACAAATCCGAGGAATGTTGCAGGAATAAAAATATTTTTGGGTTCATCAACAGGAAATATGTTGGTCGATAATGATGAAGTTTTAGAAAAAATATTTTCAAGTACATCATTGTTGATTGCTGTGCATTGCGAGGATGAAACCACGATAAAAAACAACTTAGAAAAATTCAAAGCGGAGTATGGCGAAGATATTCCTGTGACGGCACATCATCTCATCAGGAGCGAAGAAGCTTGTTATCTTTCGTCTTCCAAAGCTATTGCTTTGGCCAAAAAAACGGGAGCAAGATTACACGTTTTTCATCTTTCGACAGCCAAAGAAATGGATTTGTTTACCAATAAAATCCCGTTGGAAGAAAAGAAAATTACTGCGGAAGTATGTATTCATCATTTGTGGTTTACCAATGATGATTATGCAACCAAAGGCAATTTAATCAAATGGAATCCTGCTGTAAAAACAGCCAATGACCGAAAAGTATTGTGGGAAGCCCTAATTGATGGCAGGATTGATGTCATAGCGACCGATCACGCACCACACACTTTAGAAGAAAAAAAACAATCCTATTTGAAAGCTCCTTCTGGCGGACCGCTCGTGCAACACGCCGTTGTGGCTATGTTTGAAGCCTATCATCAAGGGAAAATTAGCATTGAAAAAATTGTCGAAAAAATGTGCCACAATCCCGCCAAACTTTTCAAAATCGAAAAACGTGGTTTCATCAAAGAAGGCTATTATGCCGATTTGGTTATCGTAAATTCAGGTTTACCTTGGAGTGTGAAAAAAGAAAATATTTTAGCAAAATGCGGTTGGTCACCGTTTGAAGGTTTTACTTTCAAATCCAGAATTACACATACTTTTGTAAACGGACAATTGGTTTATGCTGCTTTCAAAGTTAAGGATATTCGAGCCGGAAAACGGTTGTTGTTTGAGAGATAATAAGCTATAAATGAAAAAAACACTTCCATTTTTTACTTTTTTTATTGTTTTGATTCTTCTTGTTGGCTGTAAAAATGAGCTAGTCAAGAAACCAAAACGCTTAATCGAAAGAGAAAAAATGGTCGATATTATGTATGACTTGTCCCTTTTGGAAGGAATGAAAGCACAAAATCCTGCCTTGATGGACTCCATTAAATACACATCAAACCAATACATTTATAAAAAATATAAAATAGATAGTATCCAATTTGCACAAAGTAATATATATTATGCTGCTGACTATAAGGAATATGAAAAAATGTACAATCAGATTAAAACTCGATTGGACAAGGAAAAAAATCAAGTAAATTCATTGATAAAAGCCGAAGCTAAGAAAAAAATGTTGAATGCAAAAGCCAAGAAAAAACTAAAAGAAAAAAAAGAAGCCGATTCAATAAAAAAAGCTAAGCAAAAATTAAAGTTAAAAAAGCAAACGGATTCACTTAAAGTCAATAAATAATAAAGAGTTACAATATTGAAATTTCTTTTATATATTGATGA
>DMHA01000225.1 GCA_003449615.1 Flavobacterium sp. | reverse complement strand
TTGCGGCTTCTCTACCTTCGGAGATTGCCCAAACGATCAAAGATTGTCCACGACGCATATCGCCAGCAGTGAAGATATTGGGAACGTTGGTTTGGTATTTGCCATATTCAGCTTTATAATTGCTGCGGAAATCAAGTTCTATTCCCAATTGACTGCTTAAAGTTTTTTCAGGACCTGTAAATCCAAGGGCTAATAAAGCCAAATCGCAAGGCCATGTTTTTTCGGAACCTTCTACTTCCACTAATTCAGGACGTTGTCCCGGAACCATTTTCCATTCTACATTTACTGTTTTCAGAGCGATTAATTTACCCTTGGCATCTTTGATGAATTCTTTGGTGTTAATCAACCAGTTTCTTTCGCAACCTTCTTTGTGCGAAGTCGAAGTTTTCAATTGCAAAGGCCAATAAGGCCAAGGAGTAGATTCGCTTCTTCCTTTTGGCGGTTTCGGCATAATCTCGAAATTTGTTACCGATTTTGCACCCTGACGGTTAGAGGTTCCAACACAGTCTGAACCAGTATCTCCACCACCAATTACGATAACATCTTTTCCTGTTGCCAATACTTGATTTTCTACTTTTTGACCAAAAACTACTTTGGTTTGTTGTGTCAAGAAATCCATAGCTTGAACTACTCCGTCTGCATCGGCACCGGGAGTTGGCAAGCTTCTTCTTTCGGTTGCTCCACCGCAAAGTACGATTGAATCGAAAGCTTTCAGGTCATTAATATCGTAGTTTACACCAACATGTGTATTGACTTTGAATGTGATTCCTTCCGCTTCTAAAACGGCTATTCTTCGTTCGATAATTCCTTTTTCCATTTTGAAATTTGGAATTCCGTAACGCAATAATCCTCCAACTTTATCATCTCTTTCAAAAACGGTAACTAAATGTCCTGCTCTGTTTAATTGTTGTGCGGCGGCCAGACCTGCTGGTCCAGAACCAATAACTGCCACTGTTTTTCCAGTTCTTATTCTTGGTGGTTGTGGTTTAATCCATCCTTCTTTGAAGGCACGCTCCACAATATTTTTTTCTAAATTTTCAATAGATACTGGGTCTTCTATAAGTCCCAATACGCAGGCTTTTTCGCAAGGTGCAGGACACAAACGTCCTGTAAACTCTGGAAAATTATTGGTAGAATGTAATATCCACGAGGCTTTTTGCCATTCGCCTTGGTGCACCATGTGATTGAAATCGGGAATCAAATTGCCTAACGGACAGCCGCTATGACAAAAGGGGATGCCACAATCCATACAACGAGACCCTTGCTTGGTAATCTCAGCTTCACTCATTGGAACGGTAAATTCTTTATAATTTCCTACTCGTTCTTCGACTGCTATATAGGATTCATCTATTCTTTCAAATTCTTTAAAACCGGTAACTTTTCCCATTGTATTATGCTGTTAATTCTTCAAAAATTTGTTCTTCTGTTTCCAGACGTTTCAACGCTTTTTTGTACTCAGTAGGCATCACTTTAACAAATTTACTTAGGCTATTGTCCCAATCTGCTAATAATTCAGCACCTCTGGTACTATTGGTATAGGCAACGTGTTTGGCAATCAATGCTTTCAATTCCTCTGCTTCTTCAGCTTCGATGGTTTCAAATGCGATTGATTCGGTGTTGCACAATCCGTTTTTGAATTTGTTTTCTGGATCGTAAATGTAAGCGATTCCTCCACTCATTCCGGCAGCAAAGTTTCTTCCAGTTTTACCCAAAACTACTACTTTTCCACCTGTCATATATTCGCAACCGTGATCCCCAACACCTTCTACAACGGCTGTTGCACCCGAGTTACGAACGGCAAAACGTTCTCCTGCAATACCATTGATGTAAGCTTGTCCTTCGATAGCTCCGAATAAACAAACGTTACCTACGATAATATTATTTTCGGCAACGAAAGTAGCTTTTGCAGGTTTTTTGATGATTAATTTAGCTCCAGAAAGTCCTTTTCCTAGATAGTCATTGGTATTTCCTTCGACAGTAAAGGTTAATCCGTGAGCACTAAAAGCCCCTAAACTCTGACCAGCAGAACCTGTGAAATTAATATTTAAGGTATCTTCTGGTAAGCCAAGATAGCCGTAAATTTTTGAAATTTCATTACTAACAATAGCTCCAACCGAGCGGTTAGTATTGTTGATAGGGTAATTCAAAGTCATTTTTTCTTTTCGGTACATTGCACGATGCGAATCTTTCAAGATTTGCAAATCAAGAACATTTTCTAAATGATGATCTTGCTTTTCGGTATTTCTAACAATTCTTTCGCCATATCCGTCAGGAGTATGCAAGATAGCTGATAAATCTAACCCTTTGGCTTTATAATGCGTTATTGCTTTATTGGTGTTGATTTTATGTGTTTGTCCCACCATTTCGGCTAAAGTTCTAAAACCCAATTGGGCCATAATACCTCTTAACTCTTCGGCAACGTAGTAGAAGAAATTGATAACATGTTCTGGAGTTCCTTTGAAGTTTTTACGCAACTCTTTGTCTTGGGTTGCAATACCAACTGGACAAGTATTTAAGTGGCATTTACGCATCATTATACAGCCAGAAGCTACAAGGGGAGCAGTGGCAAAACCAAACTCTTCGGCGCCTAATAAAGCAGCAATGGCTACATCCCGACCTGTTTTTAATTGTCCGTCACATTCTACAACAATTCTACTTCTTAGGTTATTTAAAACCAATGTTTGTTGTGCTTCAGCCAATCCAAGTTCCCAAGGTAATCCTGCGTGTTTCAATGATGTTAACGGAGATGCTCCCGTTCCACCATCGTAACCTGCAATTAATACCACATCTGCTTTTGCTTTGGCAACACCAGCAGCAATAGTTCCAACACCTACTTCCGAAACTAATTTCACGTTGATACGAGCTTCTCTGTTGGCATTTTTCAAGTCGAAAATTAATTGTGCTAAATCTTCGATAGAATAAATATCATGGTGTGGTGGTGGCGAAATCAATCCAACATAAGGAGTTGAATTACGCGCTTCAGCGATCCAAGGCAATACTTTTTCGCCTGGCAATTGTCCTCCTTCTCCCGGTTTTGCACCTTGGGCCATTTTAATTTGAATTTCTTTGGCACTCGACAAATAATGTGAAGTTACTCCAAAACGTCCCGAAGCTACTTGTTTGATAGCCGAGTTACGACTGTCTCCATTCATATCGGGTTGAAAACGTTTTCTGTTTTCTCCACCTTCACCAGAATTTGATTTTCCACCAATACGGTTCATGGCAATGGCTAAATTTTCGTGGGCTTCTCTAGAAATAGACCCATAAGACATGGCTCCTGTTTTGAAACGTTTTACGATTTCTGTCCAAGGCTCAACTTCATCTATTGGAATTGGATTGAGCTTGTCAAATTCAAATAAACCACGAATGGTCATCAAATGTTGTGCTTGATTGTTTACTGCTTTTGAATATTCATCATAACTTGCTTGATCGCTCAACCTTACTGCTTGTTGCAATTTGGCAATGGTAGTTGGATTAAACATGTGTCGCTCTCCATTTCGTCTCCATCGGTATTCTCCTCCAATATTTAACCCTAAACGATTAGGAATCAAATGATCGGGATAGGCATATTTGTATCTTTCGTTAATTTCTTTTTCAATTTCATACAATCCAATTCCTTGAATTCTAGAGGTGGTGTATGGAAAGTATTTTTCAACGAATTTAGAATTGAATCCAACAATTTCAAAAATTTGAGAACCTCTATAAGAGTGTAAAGTAGAGATTCCAATTTTGTTCATAATTTTTACAATTCCGTTTCCAATGGCTTTATTGAAATTGTGAACGGCTTTTTCTTCATCAATTCCTGTAATAAATCCTTCACGAACTTGAACACGGATGATTTCGTTTACCATATAAGGATTGATGGCACTCGCTCCATAGCCAAATAAAGTAGCAAAATGGTGTGGTTCACGAGGTTCAGCCGATTCAATAATAATGTCAAAATAAGAACGCTTGCGCAAACGATTCATTTGATGATTGACAAAAGAACAAGCCAACAAGGAAGGAATTGGAGCCAAATCCTTATTCACGCCTCTATCCGATAAAATGATAATATTGGTACCTCTTTCGACTGCTTTGGTAACTTGAATGATTAAAGCATCTAAAGCATCTTCCAAACCATTCAATCCTTTTGCTTTTGGATATAAAATTGAAAAGGTTTCTGCGTGAAAATGATCGATAGCAATCGCCCTAATTTTTTCTAAATCTTTATTGGAAATTACTGGATTTTGAATTCTTAATTTTCGGCATTGTTTGCTAGAAATATCAAAAATATTACGATCCTGACCTAAGGCTAAACTAATATCGGTTACAATTTCTTCACGAATTCCATCCAAAGGTGGATTGGTAACTTGCGCAAATAATTGTTTAAAATAATTGGCAATCAATTGTGGTCTGTCCGATAAAACAGCTAGGGGAGTATCAGTACCCATAGAGCCTAATGTTTCTTTTCCAGATTGAGCCATCGGGGTAATTACGTCTTGAATATCTTCTAATGTGTAATTAAATAAACGTTCTCTTGTAGCTAAGTCGATAGTTTCAATCGAACAAACTTCAGATGTGCAAGGAACATCTCTTAAATGTAATCGATATTGATTTAACCATTCCTGATAAGGTCTTTCTGAAACAATTTTGCTTTTTATTTCTTCGTCATTGATGATTCGTCCTTCGTTCATATCTACCAAGAACATTTTTCCTGGTTCCAATCTTCCATGACTTTCTACATCCTCTGGGGCAATATCAACAACACCTATTTCTGATGCCATAATCAATTTACCACTTTTTGTAACTGTATATCTAGAAGGTCTTAAACCATTTCGATCTAATAAGGCACCAACATAATCTCCATCAGAAAACGGTATCGATGCTGGGCCATCCCA
>DMHA01000290.1 GCA_003449615.1 Flavobacterium sp. | reverse complement strand
TAAATGACTTACGAAATAAACTCAAAGATCTTGAATTAGATGCCGGGCAATTGAATTTGAAGCCATGGGTGTTAGGATGGGAAAATCCCAAAAAAAGTATGCATTGGTTTTCGGAAATAACCAGATATTTTGCCTTTTTACCAGTTTTCGCGGTTACGGCTTTATTCCATGCTGTTCCGTATTATGCCTCCGAATATTTTTCCAATCGGGCAAAGGATAAGCAATTTGTAAGTTCTATGCGGTTTTTAATCAGCTATATTTTTTACATCCTTTGGTATCTATTGATGTTGCTCTTTCCGATAAGTATTATTCTAAAAGGAATTCTATTAATAACCATGCCTGTTTTAGGAATCCTATCTTTCGATTTTGGGGATTCTTTAAAGAAAATTTTTGTTAAAATTCGCTTTGTCATCTTAAAGCGTCAAAATAGCAATGCACTCATTGAATTACAGAAAGATTACGCAAATTTAATTAATTGGCTTACTGTTAAATCCAATCTATAAAAATAGCATGGGAATTTATTATACCGGAAAAAAAATTTGGATTACGGGAGCTACTTCCGGAATTGGTGAAGCGCTTGCTCTGGAGTTTGCCAAATTAAATACGGTACTTATTCTTTCGGGGAGGAGGCAGGAAGAGCTCGACAGGGTAGCCCTCCTATGTAAACAATTGGGAAGCGTTGCATACACCATACCGTTTGATTTATCGGATGCTGCTGAAATTGAAAAGGCTGCAAATAACGTTTTGGCTGACTATAAGCGAATTGATATTTTGGTGAACAACGGGGGCATAAGTCAACGTTCGCTGGTAATTGATACTCGTATTGAAATTGACCGCAAAGTTATGGAAATTGATTTTTTCAGCGGTGTTATTTTGACCAAAAAGGTGCTACCTGAAATGGTAAAGGCAGGTTTTGGCCATATTATTGTAATAAGCAGCATTACCGGGGTATTTGGTTTTCCTCTACGGTCGGCTTATGCTGCTGCCAAACATGCCATGCATGGTTTTTACGAAACATTATGGGCAGAGCTACACGAAAAAGGGATTAATGTTACTATAGTATGTCCTGGTCGAGTAAATACCAACGTCAGCCTGAATGCCATTACAGAAACAGGGGCGGCACATGCCATCATGGATCACGATATCAACAAAGGCATTTCCCCGCAAAAATGTGCAACTATTATTATAAAAGCTGTTCAAAAAAGGAAGAAAATTGTTTATATAGCTGGCAAGGAAATGCTGATGGTGTATTTCAAACGCTATATTCCCTGGATATTTTATAAGCTGGTTTCTAAAGTAAAGCCTTCGTAACAAAATAATACCTAAAATAAAAATTCTTATAATAATTAATAAAATATAAGTATAAGAGTCTAATACCAAAAAACTTCCTATTCAAGAAAAGTTATTTAAAATAACAAAACTAAATACTAAAATAAAAAAGAAAAAATATACTGGTTTTATAAATCAAACCAACGTTAATAAAAAAAATTCTAACAAAGCTATCTTTACCTTATAATTACAAGTTATAAATTCTTTATTAAACTATAATAGCTTTTAATATGATCATCAATAAACGAAAACGAATAAAAATAATCAAACAACATCAACAAAATGTCAATATAAAATAGCAAATTCTAACCCTAAATGATGATTATAAGAAAAATGATTTTTTACTAAACGTAAAAAATTAAAAGCCAAAAATAAACCACCGCATAAGACATGAATTCCATGAAAACCTGTTGCTAAATAAAAAATTCTTCCAAAAATACCATCTGATATAGAAAAACTAGCTTCACAATATTCTATAGCTTGAATTCCTGTAAAATAAGCAGCTAAAATAATTGTTAAAGCTAATCTGTTTCTACATCTTTTATTTCTTAATAATTGATAATGAGCCCATGTTACTGAAACACCTCTTCTTAATAAAATAATAGTATTTAATAAAGGAACACCAAAAGGATTAACTAAATGTATACCAATAGGTGATCAAGTTTCACCTAATTCATGGGCTGGAACTAAAGCTGCATCAAAAAAAGTTCAAAAAATTCTAAAGAAAAATATAAATTCTCTAAAAATAAATAAAACTGTACCAAATTTAAAACCGTCTATAACAAAAAAATTATGATAACCTCTTAAACCTTCTATTGAAACATCTTTACCTCAAGCAAATGAAATAAATAAAACAGTAAATAAAGAAAAAGCAAATATTCAAACAACACCATATTTAAAAAATATTACTAATGATCTTGTTAAACCTAAAGCTCCAAAAAATATATAAAAAGCATATCTTGATAATCTTAAAATATGAAAATTATGAAACAAAACATAATATTTCCTTTAAATTCTAAATTTAAAATAAATTATTATACTAATTATGTTTATTTAAATAATAATTTTCTAGTTCTAAAAATAAATAATATTAATCTAGCAGAACCAAAATATAAAATAGAAAAAATAGGTCTTAAAATAGTAAATGGATCTTCTACTAAACATTGTCCTAATCATCTTAAAACAATAGAAATAATAATAAATCTAAAAACTAAAAACTTATTTAACTTAGTTAAACAAGATGTATAATTATTTACTACAGCAAAAAAGTAAAAAATTACAATTCTTATTAATAAAGCAATTACACCTAAAATTTTATTTGGAATTGCACGTAAAATAGCATAAGCAAATAAAAAATATCATTCTGGAACGATATGAACTGGTCTTATTATAGGATCAGCTTCGATAAATATTTCTGCATCACCTAAAGTAAATGGATATAATAAAGCTAAAGCAAAAAAAAATAATCAAACTAAAACATTATAAGCATCTTTTCCTCAATATTCAGGTGAAAAACATAATTTATCATAATCACCATGACAATATAATCTAGAAGTTCTTCCTGTTCTATGTAAAAATACTAAATGTACTAAAACTAATACTAATAAACCTCAAGGAACTAAAAAATGTAAAACAAAAAAAAATTTTAAAGTAGCTCCAGTTACACCAAAACCACTTCAAATTCATGTAACAATTATAGGACCTCAAATAGGAATAACTCTTAATAAACTTGTAATTACTACTGCAGCCCAAAATCTTATTTGCGCTCAAACTAAAACATAACCTATAAAAGCTTCTATTATAATTAATAAATATAAAGTTAAACCTGATATTCAAACTTTTTTTAAACGATATCTTATAAAAAATATACCTTTAAAAATATGTATATATAAAAAAATAAAAAATAAACTTGCACCATTAAAATGAAAAATACGAAAAATTCAACC
>DMHA01000426.1 GCA_003449615.1 Flavobacterium sp. | reverse complement strand
AAAATCTAAAATCTAAAATCCTCTTCATCGTCATCGATTTGTTGCAACTTTCTATCCATTCTTTCTCTGGAATACTATCTTTTGTGATGCCACACCCCATAAATAAATCAGCTTTTATGGAGGTAAGATTTGAAGCCAACTCAATTTCCATACAACGCAAATTTACAAACAAATCGGTTTGGTTTTCCATATTTAATTCTCCTAAAAATCCGGTATAAAAACGGCGTTCGTAATCTTCATTTTCTAATATAAATTCTTTTGATTCTTGTTTTGGAAAACCACAAACTGCAGGCGTTGGATGCAATAATTGAATGATTTTTTTTAGACCAAATCCCAAATTCAAAACTCCCGAAATATCTGTTTTGATGTGCCATACACTTCCTGCTTTGATGCTGTATGGACTTGAAACTGTAATTTCCGAAGCAATATCTTTGACTTTCTCAATAATATAATCGGTAACAAATTGTTGTTCTTCTTTTTCTTTTGTTGGCCAAATTATTTCATCAGAACCTTTGTCTTTTTGTGTTCCTGCTAAAGCAATAGTTTTAAAAACGTTTTCCTTTGCCTTTAATAATTGTTCGGGAGTTGCCCCCAACCAAAGTCCAATTTTTGGATGATAAAAGCAATAAACAAAAGTATTGGAATACAACTGAACCAAATCACTAAATGCACTAAATAAATCAAAACTCTCTAAATATACTGATTCTTTTCGAGAAAGAACTACTTTTTTGAATTGGTTGTTATTGATGGCTTGAATGCCTTTGCCAACTAAAATTTCAAAATTATTTTTGGCATTTTCGTCTTGAAAATTCAGATGTTTTTCTTGAATTTCAATTTCTTTTTTTTGGAAAACTCCATACATTATTTTGGACTCATTCTCTGGAATAAAAATATTTAGAGTTCCATTAAAATTTGAAAAAACAAAGCCTTTTTCGTCGAAATCATTTGCCTCAAACAAGGTATCATTTTGCTGAAAAAAACCTATTATTTTATCGGAATTAGGTTTGCAATACAAAACAAAGGGTAAATTTTGCTTGAAATGATTCTTGGCTTTTTCTATTATTTGCTCCATTATAGATTTAGGCTTTTTCTTTTTGGCAAAACCATTGTTGTCAATTTACAAATTGAAATAAGAGCTTCCTTTTCATCAGTAATTCGAATTTCCCATAAGTGAATACTGCTCCCTTTGTGAATAATTCTAGCCGTTGCCGTTACCATTCCGTTGCGTTTGGCTTTGATGTGATTGGCAGAAATTTCAATTCCTCGCACTTCACTATGTTCGCCATTTACAAACAAAAACGAAGCCGCACTCCCCACACTTTCTGCCAAAGCTACTGAAGCTCCACCGTGCAATAATCCCATTGGTTGATGAACGGAGGGGTTTACAGGCATTGTAGCCGTCAGAAAATCTGGTCCTGCATCGGTAAATTTTATTTGTAAAGTTTGCATCAGCGTATTTTCTGAAATAGCATTGCAATATTGAAGTATTTTTTCTTTGTCGAAAGTCATATAAAATTGGTTTAAAAGTGTAAAATTAGATAAAAGACAATAAAAACAATTGATAATCTATCTTCAAATTTTTTATTTCTTTCTGTTATACAAATAGAATTTCCTATTTTTACAAAAAATTCAATCAAAATGCGTCAGATTACATTTATGTTTTTTATCGGATTTCTTATAACTCTTAGTTCTTGTCGAACAGATTTTGAAACCGTGGCAAGCACGGGAGATTTAAAATTTTCAAGAGATACGGTCTATTTAGACACAGTTTTTACTGACATAGGATCAAGTACATACACGCTGAAAGTATATAACAACAGTAAAAATGATATTACCATTCCAACAATTCAATTGGGAAAAGGACTCAATTCAAAATACAGAATGACGGTTGATGGAACACGAGGAGATCAAGGAAAAATTTTTAATAATGTTGATCTTTTGGCCAAAGATAGTTTGTATATTTTTATTGAAACCACCGCCAATATTGCCGATGCGAATCCTACCGATTTTCTTTACACCGATCAAATTTTGTTTGACAATGGCTCCAACCGACAAAAAGTGGAATTAGTGACACTAATTCAAGATGCGATTTTTCTTTATCCTCAACGTTTTGACGATGGAACAACAGAATCACTTCTTTTAGGCGAAGATGAAATTTATGGTTTCTATCTAGACGAAAATGATGCTGCACACGGCAATGAATTGCAATTTACCAATCAAAAACCCTATGTAATCTATGGTTATGCCGCAGTTCCTTCAGGAAAAACAGTCAATTTTGATCCTGGAGCAAGAGTTCATTTTCATGCTAATTCTGGGCTTATTTTAATGTCGGGGACTTCATTAAATGTAAACGGAACAACTTCTGCAACAGAAAAATTAGAAAACGAAGTTGTTTTTGAAGGCGATCGATTGGAACCAGATTTTGCAGATGTTCCAGGTCAATGGGGTGCCATTTGGCTCACAGTCGGAAGTACCGATCATAATATCAATCATTTAACAATAAAAAATGCGTCCATTGGTTTGTTGATTCAAAACAATGACGGAACCACGGTTGACATCAAAAACACTCAAATTTACAATTCTTCTAATTTTGGAATTTTAGCTCAAACAGCGAAAATTAGTGGTGAAAACTTAGTGATTAACAATTCTGGTCAGGCGAGTTTAGCTTGTACTTATGGTGGCGATTATAAATTTACCCATTGTACTTTCAATAACAATTGGCCAAGTTCAAGTCAAGTAGCGGTTTTGCTAAATAACTATTATACTGGTGCTGTTCCAGAAGTAAAAGCTTTGACAGCTGCTACCTTCAATAATTGTATCATTTATGGTTCCTATTCCAATGAATTACAATTAGATAAAAAGCCTGAAGCCAGCTTTGTCTATCAATTCAATAATTGCCTTATCAAGTTTGATGACATTAGAGTTGGAGATCCAAATTATGCACTCTATGATTTTATAAGAAATGCAGAATCCGGAAATATAAAAAGTAAAGATGGTATTAATGACCCCAAGTTTTATAAAGCCAATCTAAATCAATTAAATATTGATGATACTTCTGCGGCTTTCGCCAAAGGGAATACAACTTTTCTTATTCCGTTGGATATTTTAGGAAATACAAGAACTTTGCCACCAGATTTAGGTGCTTATCAAAATAAGGCTTTTCCAAAATGATATTTATAATTTAACAATCAAAAAACTAAATCAAGTTGTATTTTAACTAATTTTGAATTTTAAAAAAATTCAGAATAATTTTTGATACTTAATAATTAATGAAACTAAAATTACTTTTTTTCGCCCAATTTTTTTCACTTTTATCCTTTGCACAAATCCCAGCAGGATATTATGCTACGGCAACAGGAACAGGATATACATTAAAAACAAATTTATTTAATATTATCAAAGGCCATACCGACAACGGCTATGATGGATTATATACAACATACCAAACATCGGACAGGGACTACTATTATGAAAATGATGGAACCGTTTTAGATATGTATTCTGAAAATCCAACAGGAATAGACCCTTACAACTTTAGTTCTGGAACGGGCGATAGATGTGGCAGCTATAAAGTTGAAGGCGATTGCTATAATAGAGAGCATATCATCCCACAATCTGTGTTCAATTCAAATTCCCCAATGGTTTCTGATGCTCATTCCATCACACCAACAGATGGTAAAGTAAACGGGCTTCGAAGTGCTTTTCCTCACGGTATTGTTGCCTCCGCTTCAAAAACAACTTTAAATGGAAGCAAACTCGGAACTAGTGGAGTAAGTGGCTATTCAGGAACTGTTTTTGAACCCATTGACGAATTCAAAGGTGATATTGCAAGAATGTATTTATATTTTGCCACTCGTTATCAAAATACCGTTGCTGGTTACAGTTTCGATATGTTTAACAACACAAGCGATCAAGTATTTACTACTGCTTTTTTGAATATGTTATTGACCTGGCACGCCCAAGACCCAGTAAATGCTAGAGAAATTGCTCGAAATAATGCTATTTATGCCCGTCAAAACAATAGAAATCCTTTTATAGACCACCCTGAATATGCACAAGCTATTTGGAATCCAACCGCTGATACATTTGCTCCAACTGCTCCTACAAACTTGGCAGTTACAGGAACAACTTCAAATACAGTTTCTTTAAGTTGGACCGCTGCTACTGATAATATTGCGGTTACGAGTTATGAAATTTATATGAATGGTGTTTTGAAAACTTCGGTTTCAAGTTCAAATTTAACAACGATAATTACTGGACTTTCTGCTTCTACCACTTACTCTTTTTATGTAATAGCAAAAGATGCCGCAGTAAATTCTTCGCCTGCGAGTAACACAGTAAACGGAACAACTACTATGGCAATTCCCGATACTCAAAACCCAACAGCACCAACTAGTTTGGCTGTTACAGGGAGCTCATCAAGTACAGTTTCATTGAGTTGGGTTGCTGGAACAGATAATGTTGGAATAACCAGTTATGATGTTTATGTGAATGGTAATTTTAAAACTACAGTTTCGGGCACGACAGCAATAGTAAATGGACTAGCTCCAACAACAACCTATTCGTTTTATGTAGTAGCCAAAGATGCTACAGGAAATTCTTCACCTCAAAGTAATTCAGTAAATGGAACAACAACAGTAATTTCAACTTCTTGTGCCAGCGAAAGTTTCGAAATTATTCCTGCTTCTGCCTCATCCTACGCTACCAGAACTTGGACAGGAGATTCAGGAATAGATTGGACAGCGACTGACGCTCGAACAGACCAAACCTTAAATACAAAAGCAATTTGTATTAGAAATGGTTCTCTTACTGCATCAACATCTGCTGATGGGATCGGAAACTTGACAGTTACAACTAAACTTGTTTTTTCAGGAAGTGATGGATTGTTTAACCTTCTTGTCAATGGAACTAGCGTTGGCACAATTCCTTACAGCGCTACTCAAGTTACTACAACAATAAGTGGTATAAATGTTTCAGGAGATGTCGTAGTCAGTTTAGTAAATAATTCAACTTCAAATCGTGTCATTATTGATGACCTTTCTTGGACTTGTTTTTCAAATTTAGGTCTTGAAACATTTAGTCATAAGTTTTTTAAAATATATCCAAATCCATCAAATGGTGATTTCAATATTATTTTTGATGATTCAAATGGCCTAAATTCTGTAGAAATATTCTCTTTGTTGGGACAAAAGGTTTTCGAGAAAAGAAACTCTCAAAGTTCATCCATCTCCGTAAACAACCTTCAAAAGGGGATTTATTTGATAAAGGTCATGAAAGATTCTAAATCAAGAACTGAAAAAATTATCATCAATTAAATTCAATGCTAGTTGAATCTAGCTTTTTTTTTGTCTAAATTTGTAATTTAGAAAGAGAGTATTTACAATACATGGTTTTATTTTTTTTGTTCGTAACAGACGTGAACTTTGTACTATAAATTTTAAAAACAACATTATGTACACAACATATCATTTATCGTCAGCACAAGAGATAACGACAGATATTTTAGAAGCTATAAAAGCTAATTTTAAATCTAAACCCATAGTGATTACCGTACAGGAAGAAGTGGACACCACTACTTATTTGATGTCTAGTCCTGCAAATAAAAAAATGCTAAAAAAATCTATTGAACAAGACAAAAAAGGAGAACACATTTTAGTAAAACTCTAAATTTATGAGAGGTTATCTCTTTACTGGCGTAGCTTTTGAACAATATAACGAATGGCAAACAGAAAATAAACAAGTATTTACTAAACTCAAAAAGTTGATTAAGGAAAGTGCCAGAACACCTTTTGAAGGTACAGGAAAACCCGAAGCTTTAAAGCACGATTATTCTGGTTATTGGTCTCGAAGAATAACCGATGAACATAGACTGGTTTACAGAGTGGAAGATACTTTTATTAAAATTATATCTTGTAAGTTTCATTATTAGACAATAAAGTCGGTAATCTGCCAGTTCTTTTCAGAACTAATTTTTTTTTCAATAGATCGGAAAACCATCGAATATCGAAGCTATAAACTTCAAATAGCTGAAAAATCATCATCAATTAAATTCAAAGTGTTTCGATAAAAATCGGGACGCTTTTTTTTTAAACCTGAATTGATTAAATTTGTGGACTAAACAACATAAACTTCTCATTTATAATGATTCATTTCTTTGAAAACCAAAGCAAAACTATATTTGCAGTTCAATCTCAAAACCTCCTTTCGGAACAAGACATTTCAAAACTCAACTGGCTTTTTGCCAATTCCAATAAAATAGAAAAATCCGTATTGTCGGATTTTTTTGTTGGCCCTCGTTCCACAATGATAACCCCTTGGAGTACAAACGCTGTCGAAATTACCCAAAATATGGGCATTTCAGGCATTATTAGAATTGAAGAATTTTATAAAGTTTTAGAAGATTTTATAGATTTTGACCCAATGCTTTTGCAAAAATATTCCGAATTGAATCAAGATATTTTCACAATTCACATTCAGCCTGAACCAATTTTGAATATTGACGATATTGCCGCCTACAATAAAGTTGAAGGCTTGTCATTGAGTGTTGAAGAAGTAGAATATTTAGATAATTTGGCCACAAAATTAGGCAGGAAATTAACAGATTCCGAGATTTTTGCCTTCTCACAAGCCAATTCAGAACACTGTCGTCACAAGATTTTCAATGGAACTTTTGTAATTGATGGGGTCGAAAAAGAAACTTCTCTTTTCAAATTAATCAAGAAAACATCACAGGAAAATCCTAATGATATTGTTTCGGCATACAAAGACAATGTGGCTTTTGTAAAAGGACCAAGAGTGCAGCAATTCGCTCCTAAAACCGCCGATAAACCTGATTTTTATGAAATTACAGCATTTGATTCGGTTATTTCCTTAAAAGCAGAAACACATAATTTTCCAACAACCGTAGAGCCTTTCAATGGAGCTGCAACAGGATCAGGTGGTGAAATTCGAGACCGTTTGGCTGGTGGACAAGGTTCGTTGCCAATGGCAGGAACTGCCGTTTATATGACTTCTTATTCTCGATTAAACCAAGAAAGACCTTGGGAAAACGGAATGCAAGAACGAAAATGGTTGTATCAAACACCTATCGATATTTTAATCAAAGCCTCAAATGGAGCATCAGATTTTGGAAATAAATTTGGACAACCATTGATTACAGGTTCTATTTTGACTTTTGAACACGAAGAATCCCCCTCTAACTCCCCCGAAGGGGGAGAACCAAAAACTCGCAAATTAGGTTACGACAAAGTAATTATGCAAGCGGGCGGCATTGGTTACGGAAAACTGGTTCAAGCCATCAAGCACAAACCAAAGGAAGGCGATAAAATCGTGATTCTTGGTGGAGAAAACTACAGAATCGGAATGGGTGGAGCGGCTGTTTCTTCGGCCGATACTGGAGCGATGAGTTCTGGAATCGAGTTGAATGCTGTACAACGTTCGAACCCAGAAATGCAAAAACGGGCTGCCAACGCCATTCGTGGTTTGGTAGAAAGTGATCATAATCCGATTGTTTCGATTCACGATCATGGTGCTGGCGGACATTTGAACTGTCTTTCGGAATTGGTTGAAGAAACTGGTGGATTGATTGATTTGGATAAATTGCCCGTGGGCGACCCAACCCTTTCGGCTAAAGAAATTATTGGTAACGAATCCCAAGAAAGAATGGGATTGGTTATTGGCAAAAAAGACATTGATTTACTTCAAAAAATTGCCGACAGGGAGCGTTCGCCAATGTACCAAGTGGGCGATGTTACAGCCGATCATCGTTTTACTTTTCAATCCAAATCGACTGGTTTGAAACCAATGGATTATGCTTTAGAAGATTTCTTCGGAAGCTCACCAAAAACGGTAATGACGGACAAAACCATCAGTTACAATTATCCAGCATTAGAATATGATGTAAAAAACATTTCTGCCTATTTAGAACAAGTTTTGCAATTGGAAGCCGTGGCTTGTAAAGACTGGTTGACCAACAAAGTCGATCGTTGCGTGGGCGGAAAAGTAGCCAAACAGCAATGTGCTGGACCATTGCAATTGCCTTTGAATAATTGCGGTGTTGTGGCTTTGGATTATATGGGAAAAGAAGGAATCGCCACCTCCATCGGACACTCGCCAATCGCTTCATTAATTGATCCTGTTGCAGGAACAAGAACCGCTATTGCCGAAGCCTTATCGAATATTGTTTGGGCTCCAATTAAGGATGGAATTAAAGGGATTTCCCTTTCGGCCAACTGGATGTGGGCTTGTAAAAATGAAGGTGAAGATGCTCGTTTGTATGCCGCTGTTGAAGCTTGTTCCGAATTTGCCATCGAATTAGGAATCAACATTCCAACAGGGAAAGATTCGCTTTCGATGAAACAAAAATATCCAAACGACGAAGTAATTGCGCCGGGAACGGTCATTATTTCCGCTGGTGGAAACTGTACCGACATTCGAAAAGTAGTAGAGCCTGTTTTGCGATCTCATAGCGATGTGATGACAGTCGGTTCTATTTATTATATCAATTTATCACAAGACGAATTCAAATTGGGTGGTTCTTCTTTCGCTCAAACTTTGAATTCTATTGGGAACGAAGCACCAACTATTAAAGATGCAGAATTTTTCAAAAATGCCTTTAACACGATTCAAGAATTGATTTTAGACAATCAGATTTTGGCAGGTCACGATATTGGAAGCGGTGGTTTGATTACTACTTTGTTAGAAATGTGTTTTGCTAATGTGAATTTAGGAGCTAAAATTGACTTCTCTGTTTTTAAAGAAATAGATTTAGTTAAAATTTTATTTGCCGAAAATATTGGCGTTGTAATTCAGGCAAAAGAAGATACAGTTTTCGAAAATAAATTAAATTCAAATAAAATAGAATTTTTCAAACTTGGAAAAGTGGTCGATAACGGTATTTTGGAATTTGGAATTTTAAATTTGGACATTGCCAAATACAGAGACATTTGGTTCAAAACCTCTTTCTTATTAGACCAAAAACAATCCAAAAACGGAACGGCGAAAGCCCGTTTCGACAATTATAAAAATCAACCATTACAATTTGTATTTCCGAAACATTTCACGGGTATTTTACCGACGAGAGTAGCCCCTCCTTTGGAGGGGTTGGGGAGGATTAAGGCAGCCGTCATCCGTGAAAAAGGAAGTAATTCTGAGCGTGAAATGGCCAATGCAATGTACTTGGCAGGTTTTGATGTAAAAGACGTTCACATGACCGATTTGATTTCGGGGCGTGAGACTTTGGAAGATATTCAGTTTATTGGTGCTGTTGGAGGATTCTCTAATTCGGATGTTTTAGGTTCTGCCAAAGGTTGGGCTGGAGCGTTTTTATACAACGAAAAAGCCAAAACCGCCTTGGATAATTTCTTTAAAAGAGAAGATACTTTGTCGGTGGGAATTTGCAATGGTTGCCAGTTGTTGATGGAATTGGAAAAAATAAATCCTGAACACGAAGTACACGGAAAAATGCTACACAACGACAGCCACAAGCACGAAAGTATTTTCACCTCGGTAACGATTCAAGAAAACAAATCGGTGATGTTATCGACATTAGCAGGAAGCACTTTGGGCGTTTGGGTTTCGCACGGGGAAGGAAAATTTCATTTGCCAATGGGAGAAGAAAACTACAACATTGTTGCGAAATACGGCTACGAAAGTTACCCTGCCAATCCCAATGGTTCTGACTACAACACGGCGATGCTATGCGACAAAACAGGAAGACATTTGGTGATGATGCCGCACATCGAGCGTTCCACCTTTCAATGGAATTGGGCACATTATCCAAAAGACAGAAACGATGAAGTTTCGCCTTGGCACGAAGCTTTTGTGAATGCGAGGTTGTGGGTAGAGAAAAACAGTTAAAATTTTCTAATACAATAGAATAAAAGCTGTTTAAAATTTTCGACTATGGAAGAAAAAATTAGTTCTTTAGAAAATCTATATTGATATTATTGGTTTGATAATCAATAATCTCCTCTTTTCTTATACCTCGGATCATCTCTTTTGATGAATTCCGTTCTGCGTTTTACGGGTTCTTGTTTGGGCAAACTCGCTTCTTCGGTTTTGCTCGAAGGTTCTATTAGTGTATTGAGTTCCTTAATTTCAGCATCGGTCAAATCACGAAATCTTCCCACAGGAATATCCAGTGAAATATTGATAATTCGAATGCGTTTCAGAGCTGTCACTCCATAACCTAAATATTCGCACATTCTACGAATTTGGCGGTTTAAACCTTGTGTTAAGACGATTTTGAAAGTGGTCGAGCTGATTTTTTCTACCTTGCATTTTCGGGTAACTGTATCCAAAATAGGAATGCCATTACTCATTTTTTCGATAAATCGATCTGTAATTAATTTGTTGACAGTTACGGTATATTCTTTTTCATGGTTGTTTCGAGCTCGAAGAATTTTATTGACAATATCGCCGTCATTGGTCATAAAAATTAGGCCTTCACTAGCTTTGTCTAATCTTCCTATCGGGAAAATACGACTAGGATAATTGATGTAATCCACAATATTGTTGCTAACTTCTAAATTGGTGGTACATTCAATTCCAGCTGGTTTGTTAAAAGCCAAATAAACCATTTTCTCGTTTTTCTCCCGAATCAACTTGCCGTCAATTCGCACTTCATCTTCAGGCGAAACTTTGGTTCCCAATTCTGGAACAATTCCGTTGATGGTCACACGACCTTCTTCAATGATTTTGTCGGCTTCACGGCGAGAGCAAAAGCCAGTTTCTCCAATGAATTTATTGAGCCGTTTTAGATTTTCTTCCATAGTGCAAAAATAGGGAATTTGGTTTGATTTTTTTCTTATCAATTTTCAATGCACGTCATTCGCTTTTAAAACTAAATACTACTAATTTATTTTATCAAATTATGTAATTGGCACACAGATCCCGATATCTATCGGCACGTATTATACAGATTCGCACGGATTTCTTATTTATGAATTAGCAATAGAATGAGAATTTGTGAAAATTCGTTAAATCTGTGTCGTCTGTGTGCTATTATATACAACTTGAAATATCTTGTCATTATCCAAAATCTTAAAAGCAAATGTTCTGTTTTCAATGGCTGCAAAACAAATTGCATTTTTAAAAAAATTGGTTTTTAAGCCTAATTTTATTAAAATTCATCATCCCACGGTTGATCCCGAAAGCTTTCGGGAGTGGGCGATGTTGAAGCCAACCGTTTCAAACGTCGGTCCTTGTCAAAGACCATAGCCAACGGTTTCAACCGTTGGCTCTTGTGGCAACAATTTTAAAATAGCAATTTGTTGTACACCTATTATTTCTAATGGCACAAATTCTATGAATTGCTATTGTTCCAATCAATTTTTCTGGAAAAATACATCACGGCGGCAAGAATAGCAAACAATCCGATGCTTCCCACTAATAAGGCATAGTTTTCTAATTGGATGATTACATACAAAAATGTGTATAATGAACTTAGCGAAACACCAATAAACATCGGGAATTTTCGGTTTTTTAAAATAGCAAAAGAATATAAAGTGATTAAGCTGATAACGGCAATACCTGAAATAATATAGGCTTTCATAAAACTACTGTGCTCTGTGATTGAAATCAACAAGGTGTAAAACATTATCAATGCCAGTCCTATCATCGAATATTGGAAAATATGAATTTTAATTTTGCTTATAGATTGTATCAAAAAGAAAATTAAAAAAGTTAAACCAATCACCATAAAACCATATTTCGAGGCACGAATGTTTTGTTGGTATTGATTCACGGGAATTACAAAATCAACGCCAAAAGCATATTGTCGTAAATCGGGCAAGTCATTGAATATTTGTTGCGAAAACGAACGGTTGATGTGTAGAATTTTCCAATTGGCTACAAATCCATTGTCCGAAATTTTCTTTGTTTTGTCGTCTGGAAGAAAATTGCCGGTAAAACTTGGCGAAGCCCAATTAGATTCCATATTTGCTTGAGTAGTTTTTCCAATAGGTACCATTTTTATTTGTTGGCTTCCATTGTAAGTAATGTCGAAACCAAAAGAAGTTTTCCCGTTGTTAAGGATTTTACCTAAATCAATATAACCCGTTTCTAGGGCTTCGGTGTTGTCTTTAGAACTGGTTTCATAAACGGGTTCGAAAGTGAATTTTGTATTACCAAAATTGATTTTTACCTCTTCTTTTATGCTTTTCAAATTGGTGGTTTGTATCAAAATCGTAGCTTTATTCCACTGAATATCTTCGTTTGCAATTTCTTTGCTACTGAAATCCGGTTGGATGTAATGGCCTTCAAACTTCATTTTGGAACTAAAAACCACCGACTCATAGTTATTCCTGTTCAAGAGTTTAGTAGTTACCTTTGATTTTACTTTGAGTTCTTCCGGGAAAAAGTAGGCAAAATTAGTGTAGGCTTTTCTCTGTTTTACAGTTTCTTTTGTTTTTTCGTTTATCGAAACTGTTTCTTCATAATAGGTATAAGGAACTTTCAAGATAGGCCCATAAATAAAAACACTTTCACCCCATTTATCGTTTATTTCCGTGATGACTTCTTGTTGTCGTTGCGACCTTTCAGTAATTAAATTTTTCACAAATTCGAGGGGAATTAATAAAATAAGCGTTAGCAAACCCACCATCATCATTTTAGCGGTGTTCGATTGAAAAAAATTAAATACACTGTGATTTCCAGAATTTTCCATAATTAAAGGTTTTAAAGATTGATTAAGAGATTTGTTATTGAAATTGTTATTGATATTGAAATTGTTATTGAAATTGTTATTGTTATTAAAAAGTACTTTGTTTTTCAAAGTAAATAAATAAAAAAATAGTTTTATCTTTTTTGGATTAATTTTTCGAGAGCATTGATGTGATTTTGAAATTCTAATCGACCTTCTTTTGTAGCTCTATAACTGGTGTTTGGTTTTTTGCCAATAAATTGTTTTTCAACGCTAATATATTTTTCGATTTCCAATGCTTTGGTATGACTGGCAAGATTTCCATCAGTAACGCCTAAAAGTTCTTTTAGTGTACTAAAATCGGCAGATTCATTGACCATCAAAACCGACATAATTCCAAGTCGTATTCGATGATCGAACGCTTTATTGATATTTTGTATGATGTTTTTCAAAATTAATTTCTATCATATTTAAAGTACATTATAGAACCGTAAAGAATGTGGCAAACACCGAAACCCAACGACCAAAATTCCAAAGCATAACCTGAAAATTCTGTAGCCAAGAGTCCTAGAGTGATTATGGTAATTCCAAGATATCTTACGTCCCTAAAAGTGTATTTACTTGCGTTGACACAGGACAGTCCGTAAAAAATCAGAGTGACAGGAGCGATCAAACCGTAAACTTCGTTCCGAAGCAGGATTATTGCAAAGATTCCACCAGTAGCCAAAGGAATCAAGAAATTGATAATCATTCTTTTGGAAGTCGCATTCCAGACTTTTTCTCCTTCTTTTTTGGCTTTGCATACGGTAAGTATTGTAGCAGTAATAACCGATAGTACCAATACCAAAACTGCTGTAAGCACAATCAACTGGAATGTTCTGCTTTCTAAAGTGATAAAATAAGTCTTGTGGTTCAATAACAATTGGTTGGCAATAAAAGCGCCAATCAAGGCATAAACACCAGCTAAAATTCCAGAAAGTCCACTCAACGAAATGAAGCGAGAGGATCTATTCATTAAATTTTTAATTTCAGAAATGTCGCTAAGGTATTTTTCTTTTTCCATTTTTAAGTACTTTGAATTGCAAAGTAAATAATAAAAAAAATAGTTACCAAAAAAATTGACAACTATTTTATAAAATAAATTACAATCTAAAAATTCCTCCAAATGCAATGATGGTTTCTGCAAAGAAAAATTCCTGAGAAGCACTGTCTGAGGTGCTTGCTGTTGTTCTAATATCTGGCATATTGATGTATCCTCCTTTTAATGTTCCTTCGATGGTAAAATACTTGAAAAAAGTCAAGTTGATTCCCGCTTTAACTGAAGTTCCATATCCTGAAACGTGAAACTCATCGTATCTTTCTTTGCCCAAAAGAGTAGTATTTGTTTTTGGATATAAAAAGCCAAAACCAAAACCTTCGTTGATGTTTACTTGAAATTTATCGGTGTTTTTAATGCCAAACCATTTCGAAATATCGTCTTGACGGGCTATTTCGGTATAAACATAATTTAAACCATCGGTATGTTCGAACTTCAGAAAATCTTCTGTCAATATCGTTGGTGTATTGGCATAGCCTCCGTTGAAAGGAGGATTTCCGTCAATGATTCCAGTTATATTGGCGGTTTGGTTTTGTGTCATTACATATTTCATGTGATCCACACCAATAGACACACTGTATTTGTCAGTGATGAAATACCCCAATTTAAAATTGGTTTGCGGTATGGTCATTCGACCTGGAGTAATATAATCGATGTGCCAACCTTTTGGTTTATCATGCGCATCGGCACTTTGAACAATGAAATTGTAATCATCGCCCATAAAATGAATATCGGATTCGGTATATTTATCTCTGTTTCCGCCCCAAGAAATGGTAAATTTTCCTTTGTTGTGAGCGGTGTATCTATCTTTTGCAATAGTGTCATTTTGTGCAAAAGTGATTGTAGTAATGAAAAGAATTAAAAATGCGGAGTTGAATAAGTTTGTTTTCAAAATATAATATTTAAAATTGATTTATGGTTTTTCGGATGGCGACTAGCTTGGTCATTAAGGCTTCGAAATAGTCTAAATGCAACATATTGGCACCGTCACTTTTGGCATTGGCTGGGTCGAAATGGGTTTCGATAAAAATTCCATCTACACCTACTGCAATTCCAGCTTTGGCAATGGTTTCAATCATATCGGGTCTTCCGCCAGTTACACCAATGGTTTGATTGGGCTGTTGTAAGGAATGGGTAACGTCAAGAACGGTTGTTGCGTAGCTTTGCATAGTAGGAATTCCACGAAAATCGACAATCATATCTTGGTAGCCAAACATTGTTCCGCGATCGGTCACCATCACGTTTTGGTTGTGGCAATCCAACACTTTTTGAACGGCGTGTTTCATACTTTCGGGACTCATAAATTGTCCTTTTTTCAGGTTGACTACTTTTCCAGTATTGGCAGCAGCCACGACCAAATAGGTTTGACGCACCAGAAAAGCGGGAATTTGCAACACATCCACATATTCGGCAGCCATTACGGCATCTTCATTGGTGTGAATATCGGTCACGGTGGGAACGCCAAAAGTTTCGGAAACTTTGCGAAGAATTTTCAAAGCTTTTTCGTCTCCAATTCCTGAAAAACTGTCTATTCTGGATCGATTGGCTTTTTTGAAAGAACCTTTGAAAACGAAAGGAATCTCCAATTTATCGGTAATTCCAACTAATTTTTCGGCAATTTGCATCGCCATTTCTTCGCCTTCAATAGCGCAAGGACCAGCCAAAAGAAAGAAGCTACCACTATCAGTATGTTTTATTTGTGGAATATTGTGTATGTTCATAGTGTAATTTTTTTTGTGGCAAAGATAGTTAGGATTTGTGATTTTGAATTATTTATTTTTCAATCTCAATCCAAACGGAACCATCAAAACTCCTTTTTCGTAAATGTTTAAATATAAAATTACAGGCGATTTTTGTCCTTCCCATTTTAGTTCATATACATCTAATAATCCTGCTCCCATTTCGCTTCTTTTTGTGGGAAACGGACAGCAACTTTCTAGTTTAGTGTAAGTTATTTTTTCGCCTTTTGGTCCAGCCAAAGCATTCAAAAATCGCTGCTGATTGATGGTTTCGTTTCGGGTACTCCCATAAAAAATATTGATGGGATAATCCTTGTCATAACCGTATTTTCTATCAGTACTGAATTCCGAAATTAGAAAAGTGTTATTTTCTACAAGTTGAAGATTTGGTGCATTATTGTCAATGTTTTTTATGGTCGATTTGGTACTGGTACAGGCTGTAATGCTGATGAATAGGGCGATAAGAAGGGCTGTTTTTTTCATAATTATAGGATTAGGTTTAAAGGATTAACTTGTTTTAGCTACACTAAGGTGGCGATTTTTATCACAAATATTGATTCGGAGAAATGAACTTTCGGTTACCACAAAACTGTTTTTGGAACACAAAACCCCGACTTTTTGGTAGGTGCTGTTAGGCGTTCGGGCTTTCATTGTCGATAAGTTGTTCAATCAATTTGTATAAATGTGTCCCAATAGATTTTGGATAGTCCTCTTCGAAAATGTCGTTTGATTTTGCTCTTACAATTGCAGTTTTAGTCAAAGGGAGATAAATATTCGGATTGGGTCTTTTGTTATATCCTCTGTCACCACCCTGAAGTTGTGCAACTAGAATATCAATGTAATTTTTGTTGTCAATTTTTGCATTTTCAAAAATCAATGCTTTTTCTTCATCCGTAAATTCTGTTAAGTTCTTTAAATGCAACACTAACCATATTTCAAAACAAGGATTACTCATTGCAAGATAAAAATTTTCTTCCTTTTTACATTCTTTAACCAAGTCATCAAAGTTGAGTTTATGAATACTTTCCCAATCATCTCTATCTATAATCAACCAAAATTCATCACTAGTTTTAAAGCCGTATTCTTTCTTAGCCCAATTAAGCAATTTTTTCACGCTAAAAGGGTCTGAACCTTTGTCTTTAGGTCTTTTTAGAGGAACAATTTCAATAAGTCCATTATTGTTGAAATATACAGAAGATCTGAAGTCTTGAAAATATTTTTTCTCAGTCACAGTTCCTTCATATGAGAGAACAAACAATTTTTCGGCATCAATGTGACCACCTTGTCTGATTAATGGAATTGATTCTCTTGGCATAACTAATCATTATTAAAGGGTAAAACAGTTAATTTGTTCCTGTTGCCAAGTTTAGGTATTCCTTTATAACGTCCTAAAAGATAGTCTCTCCGAACTTCTTTATCAAATCTAATATTGTAATCTTCTAGCGAATGTAAATGACTTATTCCCTGCTTGTCTTTAACCGCAAACCAGATTTCATCTTTTCGTAAAAGCTTCTGAGTTAATAATGTTGACTCGTGGCTTGCAACAATAAATTGACTATTGATATCATCGCATTTTGACAAAAAGAAATCAAATAAATCATAAATTAAATTAGGATGTAAACTTCGTTCCATTTCATCTACAATGAATACGTTGCCTCCTTTGAAAAAATCAATAATCAATGGAATTAAATCCATAATTCTCCTTGTTCCATCAGATTCATCTTTCAAATCAAATAGTTCAAATGTTCCTCCAATCACTTTATGCATAGTTTTTAGAAGTTTTGCTTCTAATTCATTTTCTTTACTTTTAGTTACTAAATAATATTTATCATCTTGAGGATTAGATAAAAAAGCACCTTTTTTTTCTGATTTCTCACTCAATAAATCATTTTTAATGTCCTCTTTAACCTCATCTGGCACATCTATTTTATTGAAATCAATTTCTTTAAAATCAATACCATCAATACCTGTGTCAAAATAATCAAGCATTTCGGTAAATAATTTTTGTAAATCTGTATTTTCAAGCAATTCGAACTTTTTGCCAATGTTTTTTGAGTTTGGATAAATAACAGTCAGAGCATTTTGAAACCAATCAATAATATTTAGTAAATCAGAAATGTCACTTACGTTTTCAGTTACATTAGTGTTTCTTATTTGCGTTAAGAACAATTGATTTCTTGGTGTGCCTTTTGCAGTAAATTCAATGAACTGAATTTCTTCTTTTTTATTCTTTTTACTTAAAAATGTTAAATCAAAATGATTTGAGTTTGTTCTCTCGAAAATTTTTGTTTCTGAATTTTTATTTATTTCAAATAGCCATTCCTCAATAATTTCTTTTGAGTTAAATATAAATCCGTATGCGTAATTTTTATTTTTGTGTTGAATTTCATATTCAATCTTAGAGTTATCCTTAACCGATTTTTTATCTAACTTAAAAACATCAAAAGTAATTGGCTGTTCGGCTTTTGAACCTTTAAGAACAAGCTTTTTCCCAAATTCAATAGCTTTTATAAGATTTGATTTTCCTGAAGCATTCGCTCCAAAAACTACTGCTGTTTTTAAAACAGACGTCCCCTTTAAGGGTTTTGATTTATGTTGAGGTTTTAGAGTCCCCTTACCAGGGATTAAAGAAAATACTTCTTTATCTCTAAATGACAAAAAATTCTCTATTGTGAATCTAATTAGCATCTTTTTTAATTTATATTGTGCAAATGTAGTGAAAAAATCACAAGTAGGGTCTTTTTTTTGAGGAAAATTGTCAAAAAGTGATTTACGGTCGGATTTGTAGCCTGACGCCTAACTTTTTAATATTCGCAATCTAATTCAAAAGCAAATTTAATAGGTATTGCCACCATAAACAACAATTATGCCTTAATAATTCCCCTTATAGATTTAGAATTATTATTTTAGCCAAATAAAAATATTATTATGGAAATTTTATTTCAAACCTGGCCTTGGTATGTTTCGGGGTTTTTGATAGGAATGGTGATGCTTAGCCTAATTTTTTTCGGAAAAACGTTCGGAATGTCTTCAAACTTGCGTTCTTTATGTGCGATGACCGGATTGGGCAAAAAAGTGGGTTTTTTCGATTTTGATTGGAAA
>DMHA01000009.1 GCA_003449615.1 Flavobacterium sp. | reverse complement strand
AAACTCAATGATCCTTTGGGTTTCTCTTATAAATTAGATGAATACTTTAGTGAACCCGTTTTCAATATGCCTCTTTTTGTCCCCTATACTTTGGCTATTGCCTTGTTTTTGGTTATTTTGGAAGTAGTTTTGGGCGTGATGTTGCTCATTGGTTACAAATCAAAATTAACGATTTGGAGTTTGCTGCTTTTGGTAGTTTTATTCTCATTTCTAACTTTTTACTCGGCCTATTTTGATGTGGTGAAAGATTGTGGTTGCTTTGGCGATGCACTGCATTTGACACCTTGGCAATCTTTTTCTAAAGATTTAATCCTGTTATTTTTTATTCTGATTTTATTTTACAATCAAAAATACATCAAACCTTTATTTGCTGATAAAATTCAAAATATTTTGGTTTTAGCAAGCTTGGTTTTGTGTTCCTTTATGGGATATTGGGTAATCAATCATTTGCCATTGAAAGATTTTAGACCATACAAAGTAGGAACAAATATCCAAAAATCGATGGAAATTCCTGCTGATGCTCCAAAAAGCGTAGTAGAAATGGTTTTTATATATAAAGTGAATGGCGTTGACAAAGAATTTACCGAAAAAGATTTGATGTCTCTTCCTTCAGGAGCTGAATTTGTGGATAGAAAAGACAAAGTTATTGTGCAAGGTTACCTCCCTCCTATTCACGATTTCAAATTAGAATTAGAAGGAAATGATCAAACACAATCTATTTTTTCAAAAGAAAAATCATTGTTAATTGTGGCTTATGATTTAGAAAAAGCAAATGTGGAAGCCTTGAAAAAACTGAACGATTTGTATAAAAAAGCAAATGCAAATGGATATTATGTTGGGTTACTTACAGGTTCATCAATGGAGGTAATTGCCAATTTCAAAAAGAAATACAACTTCGGTTTTGATTGTTTGTTTTGTGATGCAACAGCCTTAAAAACCGTAGAAAGAGCCAATCCTAGTTTTGTGCT
Source organism: Flavobacterium sp. (assembly GCA_003449615.1). Classification (GTDB taxonomy): domain Bacteria; phylum Bacteroidota; class Bacteroidia; order Flavobacteriales; family Flavobacteriaceae; genus Flavobacterium. Next base: position 2,985 of record DMHA01000009.1, on the reverse strand, counting down.
TTTGCATTATGGAACTATAATACAAAAAGTACATTATAATGATGTTGATGATTTGAAATTGTAATTTATTGATTTTAGCAATATACATTTCTGATTGTTATTTACGAAATCGAAATAGTATAAATACCTGAAATAATGTGATTTAACCTCAACTATTTTAGTATTAAAATGTAACTTTGTAAAAATTTTAGAAAATGAAAAAAATACTCGTTTTGCTTCTAGCAATTATTAACCTTTCCTGTTCTCAAGCACAAAAAACAAGCTTTTCGAAAGAAGCTTTGTCTGAAACATTATTATCCAAAGAAGGAAAACAAGTTGCTTTCAAAAACATTCTAAAAAAACATAAAGGCAAAACGCTCGTGATTGAAGTTTGGGCTTCTTGGTGCAGCGATTGTGTGAAAGCAATGCCAAAAGTAAAAGAATTGCAAGCCAATAATCCTGATGTGGATTTTGTTTTTATCTCTATGGATAAAACCGCCGATAAATGGAAAACAGGAATCGAAAGACACCAAATAATAGGCGAGCATTTTATGGCAAACGACCAAATGAAAGGCGTTTTTGGCAAAGCCATAGATTTAGATTGGATTCCGAGATACATTGTTATTGACAAAACTGGCAAAATCTTGATTTACAAGGCCATTGAAACCGATTTTGAGAAAATAAGTAATACGTTGAAGGAGGTTAGAGATTAGAGGTTAGAAGTTAGAAGTTAGAAGTTAGAAGTTAGAAGTTAGAAGATAGAAATTAGAGTATTGTACCCTTCCATAGCCAACGGTTTCAACCGTTGGAATCTAATGGAATTCTATTGATAAGAAATATATAAACAACAAACAATAAACAACAAACAACAAACAAAAAATGAGAAAGAAGATTGTAGCAGGAAACTGGAAAATGCATAAAAATGCAACACAAACTGCAGAATTATTAAACGAATTAAAAACACAAGTTTCATCAGAAGATAACAAAGAAGTAATTGTTGCACCTACTTTTGTAAATTTGGCTTTGGCAACCAGTATTTTGGCGTCAACATCAATAAAAGTAGCGGCTCAAAATATGCATCAAGCGGAAAGTGGCGCTTACACTGGCGAAATTTCGGCCGATATGCTAAAAAGTGTTGGGGTTCATACCGTAATCCTTGGACATTCAGAACGCAGGGCTATTTTTCACGAAACAGATGCCTTGATTGCTAGCAAAGTCGATACTGCTTTACAACACGATATGACCGTTATTTTTTGTTTTGGCGAGGAGTTGAAAGACCGTCAATCTGCAAATCATTTCAATATAGTTGAAAACCAATTGAGAGATGGTTTGTTCCATCTTCAAGCCAAAGATTGGGAAAAAATAGTTTTGGCCTACGAACCAGTTTGGGCCATTGGAACAGGCGAAACTGCCAGTCCAGAACAGGCGCAAGAAATGCACGAATTTATCAGAGAAACCGTTCGCAAAGCTTTTGGAAGCGATATCGCCGAGGATGTTTCTATTCTTTATGGTGGAAGTGTAAAACCAGACAATGCCAAAGAAATTTTCTCTAAACCCGATGTGGACGGAGGTTTAATTGGTGGAGCTGCGCTTAATGCCAAAGATTTTTTAACGATTGTAAACGCTATCTAAGAATTTATATTCTGTTTTTGAACAAGTCCTCAATTATGAAAATAGTTGGGGATTTTTTTGCTTGAATATTAGAAAGTCAAATTAACTCCCAAAAGAAATGTTTTTATAATTTCGAGTAATAAAATCGAAGGCGGAGTTGAGAACATTTCCCATTGATTTTGCTCTCTTAAAATTGATGTCATGAGTTAATCGATACAACTCGAACTTTAATTGATCGACCTGACTATCTGGAGCAATATTATCGTTTCCCATAATTTGCAATAATTTATTAATACGGGTTTCGGTAGAAAAAATTCTTTTGGCCAAAGCAGCTCTTTCTTCGTTTTTATATTGTTCAATCGAACTATCTTCCAATTTCTCTTTAACTAATTTTACCATTGGGTAATTTTCTTTAAAAAATTGAGGACGATATACTTTCAAATTGCCCTCGTAACATTGTTGGTCAAAATCTATTGGACGAATTTTATAAACCACTTGATCAAAATCGTGAATGGGTACAATTACATAATTGTAAGCCCTCATATCTCCCAAAAGCCTAATCATACAACGTTCGTTAAATTTGACAAACTCCTTTGCAATTTGTGCTTTTTCGACCTCGGAACAATTTTGCAAAAGTGTTTCCATAAAAACATCGCCCGGAATTCCCATAATATGTTCTTCGATCAAAGTGTCTTTATAAACCAAAAAATGAATTTTGTCTGGCGAAAGAATATGCTCTAATTCCAAGCCATATACCCGAGAGGCATCGGCTTTTTTTACATAAAAATAGGTGTAATTATCGTTGAGAATATTTCTAACTTTAACTCGAAAGGGTTTTGAGTTTCCAAAAGTGCAGTAATCAATAGCATCAACATTCAAAAATTTGATGATGTCAGTATTTCCATCTGAATGAAGATAAGAATATATTTTTTTTAAATTCAAATCAATTTCAGCCCTCTCAAACTCACTATAATAAACTCGAATCCACAAAGTATCGACATCATTTTTATCAAAAACATTGATAGAACCTGTAAACCGCAATAAATCATCATAGTACATTGAAACTTTTGATACCCGATCAAATCGTTCCAAATAGTCTAAAAAGAATGAATTTATGGGATAAGAAGGTTTTTTGAAAACCATTAATTGCTCTTCACTCATAGAAAATAAATTTGATACAAATTTACATTAATATCAGTAGTTAATTCAAAATTGAAGAATTAAATAGATTTCTTGCATCTATTCAGGCTGTTTTATCTTCAAAACATTAATTGCCTGCAGCTAAAGCTGGAATAAAACTTGTCTGTTTGTTATTGGCTTTAGCCAAAATAGCATACTTTTTGGCTAAAGCCAATTCCATATTGACTTTATATACCTCCAGCTAAAGCTGGAGGC
>DMHA01000319.1:6270-10317 GCA_003449615.1 Flavobacterium sp. | reverse complement strand
CCAACGGTTTCAACCGTTGGTACTTTAAAAGTGCAATTTGTCGTTCATCCGGGTTTTCTTTTTTCTTTAAAATCAAAATGCAATCCACTATATTTACTTTTTATTTCAAATAATATAACTATAATGCAATACATAGATTTGGAGAATACTTCAATGAAACAGGAATTAAATACCAAAAATGGACTTAAAATTCATTTAGAAACTGATGAAGATGATTCACGACCTGTATATATTTCGGGAAATTTCAACAATTGGCAAACGCAAGATATCAATTATAAGATGGAACAAATTGGTACCAATTTATACCAGTTTGAATTTCCGCCTAATTTTATTTATCCACAGGAATTACTTTACAAATTTACTAAAGGAGATTGGAGCGAGGTTGAAATTGGAAAGAATAATGAAATTACACCAAATCGTTCTACAAAATTAAATTCAGGAATTGTAAATGAATATGTCCCAAAATGGAGAAAAAATTGGCTGCCTTTCAAAACAAATTATTTACCTATAGTTTTGCTGATTTCGGACGAATTTGAAATTCCACAACTCAACAAAACCAGAAAAATATGGGCATTGCTGCCACACGATTATGATTCTTCCAGCGAAACTTATCCAGTAATGTATTTGCAAGATGCACAGAATTTATTCAATGAAAAAGCCAAATATGGCAACTGGGAAATCGACAAAAAATTGGCAGTTATGGCCGAATATAAAATTGGAAAAATCATCATAATCGCTATAGAACACGCCGAAGAGGATCGAATAAAGGAATATAATGTAGGCAAAACCGTACTTGGAAAAGGGCAAGGAAAGCAATACATAAAATTTGTTACCGAAACTTTGAAACCCTTTGTTGATGCTAATTTTAGAACCAAAAAAGAGCGAGAATTTACTGGAATAGGAGGGAGTTCGATGGGAGGATTGGTTAGTATTTTCAGCGGATTACGCTATCCTGATGTCTATGGAAAACTAATGATTTTTTCGCCATCGCTTTGGGTTGTTCCAAAACTCAAAATAGATTCCGATTCAGCTGAAAATAGCGATACAAAAATATATTTATATGCTGGTGGTGACGAAAGTGCCACAATGATTGAACATATTAGAAGTTTCAAGAAAAATATGATTGCAAGTGAATTTATAAAAGACAAAATGAAAATCAATTTGAGCATCAATATGGTAGGAACTCACAGTGAAAGGTTTTGGAGTGACGAATTTCCAAAAGCGATTGAATGGCTTTATTTTAATTCAAATGACTAACAAAATGAAAACAATAACAATAAAAAATCTCGAGGGATTTTCTGGAGTCATCTTAATTCCAGTTTTTGAAACATACTCAAAAAGTCTTGTTCCAATTGAATTCCACGGCGTTTCGGTTCCCTCAAAAGTTTTCTATGGAAAAAAAGATACCCATTATTTAATCGAAAAATACGATTGTCTTCATATTTTTATTGGCTTAGGAACAGTCATAAATTATAAAGATTTGAAAACCATTTTCCGAAGAATTTCAGCTAAACAAAAAGAATCTTTTGCGTCTGAGGTAGCTTTGGTTGTGCCAGAACAATTTTCATTAGAACAAGTAGAAGCTGTTATTTCAGGATTGTATTTGGGAACTTATGATGTAGGACATTTCAAGAAAACAGAAAAACATCCATTTTTGAATGATAATTTTGAACTCTCTTTGCTTTCAAAAATAGATTTTGCTAAAACTGTTGCCAAAGCGATAAAAATAGCCGACGCACAGCTCGAAATTTTAAATCTCGTTGATTTACCTCCAAATGTGGTTACCCCAAAATACTTGTCCAATTGGGCAATCGAAAGTGGAAAAAAATATGGTTTTGAAGTAGAAATTTTGGGATTCGAAGCTTCTAAAAAAGCAGGTTTAGGTGCATTTTTATCCGTTGGAAAGGGAAGTGAAAACGAACCGCAATTTGTGATTATGAATTATATTCCTGAAAATGACAATCCTAAAACCAAACACATCGGGTTGGTGGGAAAAGGAATCACTTTCGACACAGGCGGATTGAATATCAAAACTTCTGGAATGTTGCACATGAAAAGCGATATGGCAGGCGGAGCGGCAGTTTTTGGAGCAATGCAATTGATTGCCGATTTAAAATTACCCGTGAAAGTTACTGCAATTGTACCTTGTGCTGAAAATTCGGTAGATGCCAAAGCGTTCTATCCAAGTGATGTGATACAAAGTTACAGCGGACATTCGATAGAAATTATTGATACCGATGCCGAAGGAAGATTGATTTTGGCGGATGGTTTGTCCTATTTAATCAAGAATTTCAAACCCGAATTTATTGTTGATATTGCCACCCTAACAGGAAGTTCTGTAGGAACTTTTGGTTACGAATGTGGTGCTTTGTTTACCAATAATGAGGCTATTTCAAAGAAATTACAAGAAAGTGGAGATGCTATTGGCGAAAGACTTTGGCAATTACCGCTTTGGGATTGTTATAAATCAGACATTGAAAGCGATATTGCCGATGTAAAAAATTATAGCGGAAAACCAGTTGCAGGAGCCATTTCGGCTGCAAAATTTTTGGAGTATTTTACCGAAGAACACAAAGCTTGGGCACATCTTGATATTGCTGGAGTTGCCTTTGGCGATGATGAATTTGCAAAAAGCAAACACGCAACGGCTTATGGTGTCCATTTATTGGTTAAATTTATTGAGAATTTATAATTATGGAAAACTCTAAAACTTTCATCTGCATTTCAAATTATTTCAAAGGGATTGATTTTCTAATCCATTTAAAAAATTTAGGCAACAAAGTCTATCTGATAACCAGCGAAAAATTAAGGGATAAACCTTGGCCTTTTGACCATATTGATGAAGTTTTTTATATGACGGGTCAAGATACCGATTGGAATTTAGAGCATCTTCTGCTAGGTGTTGGCAATTTAATGAAATCCAATAAAATTGATGCCATCGTTGCTTTGGATGATTTCGATGTTGAAAAAGCAACCTATCTCCGCGAAAATCTTCGGATAGATGGAATGGGGCAAACCACGGGTCGCTATTTTAGGGATAAATTGGCAATGAGGATGAGAGCCAAAAGTTGCGGCATTTCGAATCCCAATTTTTGTTCTTTGTTTAATGATCACGACATCAATACTTTTGCCGATACTGTTGCAGCACCTTGGGTCTTGAAACCGCGTTCCGAGGCTTCGGCAACTGGAATTATAAAAGTGTATGACAAGGAAAGTCTTTGGATTCACATCAACGAAATGGGGAATAATAGGTTCAAATATTTATTGGAACAATTCCGTCCCGGCGATGTGTATCATTGCGATAGCTTGGTGTTGAATGGCAAAATCCTGTTTAGCTTAACCTCAAAATATTTGGCGACACCAATGGAAATTTCGCAAGGTGGAGGCATTTTTAGAAGTGCCAATATTGAATATGATTCTGAAGATGATAAAGCCATAAAAGCTGTAAATGAACAAGTTATCAAAGGATTTGGATTGAAACACGGGGCGGCACATTCAGAATACATAAAATGCAAGGACAACGGAAAAATATATTTTCTAGAAACTTCTTCCCGTGTTGGCGGAGCACATTTGGCCGAAATGGTTGCCGAAGCTTCAAACATCAACCTTTGGAAGGAATGGGCTGCCATCGAAGACGCATTGGCTAAGGAAACCAAATACACTTTACCCAAAGTCAAAAAAGAATACGCCGGCATTGTATTGACTTTGTCAAAATTCCAACATCCTGATTTGTCTTCGTTTTCGGACGCAGAAGTTTGTTTCAAAGTTCCTTTGGATTATCACGCAGGATTGATTGTGAAATCAGATTCTAGCGAACGAGTTTTGGAATTATTAGACAATTATGCAGACCGATTAGTGAAAGATTTTGCTACTGTTGTGGAGCAAAAAAAGGTAGATAAGTTGCATTAAGTTAAGGATTTTCAACGTCACTTCGAGTGTTTTTTAATAGTAATGCGACAGCTTTACTATTAAAAAATGTATCGAGAAGCTAACAAGAATAGCGTTCTCGATACATTTTATTAAAAAGCTATCGCATTTTTAATAAAA